>CAZLVX010000016.1:10785-26866 GCA_964562965.1 uncultured Lishizhenia sp. | reverse complement strand
TTTCAATAAGGTGAATAAAGTGTTTGATTTTGGAGATGTTCATAAAAGTGATTGATTTTTGTGTAAATATACATATATGTGCATTACAAAAACCGAATCATAAAAAATAATATGGTCAATACAAAAAAAAGTTTATCATAGGAATTACTAGACGCCACACTTTTTCTTTCTAAAAAATACCAAGAACTTAAATATAGTCCCCCAATCCAGAGACCATTTTGAGTTAACGGAGAAAGGACGAAAAAAGAGAAAGCAAGTAAAGCGAAAATCAAAGAGACCCATTTTGACCTGCTAATTCCAAGAACCGAAGGAATGGTCTTCCAATCAATAGGATCTAACCGAATGTCCTTTATATCAGAGAGTATCGCCAGGTGCAAAAAATAAAAGAAAAATCCGAGTCTCCAATAAGATTCACTGGGATATTTTTCTAATTGCTGATGAGGGAACAGTATTAGCACATAAGTCCACACCAGTGCTACAATAATTGCTTTAAGAAATGGTATTCTTCTTAATGTTAGTAAGGAATTTGGAATTAAATACCAAAAGGTTAATAACAGAATAATAATTAACGTACTATTCCATTTAACTTGCAACCAAAAAACCAGCATATAGCATGCTCCAAGTAAATGAACTATAACTAAAAGAATAAGGACTCGTCTTGTTGCTGAATACCAATCTTGCCATTCATTGTCAAGCTGACCAAAATTCCACTTGATTAGTCTGTGGGAAGTATAAAGCGTTAAAACTAAGAAATAGACGAGAGCACCCCAAAGAAAAGTGGTTTTGGAATAAGGTGCAAAAGAAATAGAGATCAGGGCAGCACAAACAGCTAAAGAGATGTTAGATTTATCTAGGAACTCGATTATCCTATTCATTTCTAAAAAGTGTATCCAAAACGCTCGCTACCGGAATTCTTTCAATACAAGAGCACTTTTTTCCTTTTTTACATGACGTGCAATTATTATCAAATGTCAACCAAACACTATTTTTCCCGAGTGCGTGCCATCTTCCTGGATGAATCGGTTTTCTGGAAGAAAAAAGTCCTACGGCTCTTCGATTACACAAACCTGCAATATGATAAGGTCCTGTTGAACATGCTACCAACCCCTTCGTTTTTGAAATTAGGTAAATCAACTCCCCCAAAGAAAGTTGCCCAGTAGTATCTATAACGGCAGGGTGTTTAGGTATAAGTTGGCGAAACGTTTTCCCTTCTTCCTCTGTTCCAGTAAACAATACCGGAGTCTTTGCATCTATCAATTTTTCACATAACTCCATATAAGAATCCAATGGCCATTCAAGAGCACTACCTTTAGATTTTGTGTGCAAAATTATGGCATTTGATAGGTCTATTTGTTGAAATAAAGAAGGAAGATTTTGCTCAATGGGCTTAAAATACGCTGATAATCGTTCCACTTCTTGAATGGTAGGAATTTCTGTTAGCCCAAGTGGATACAGCAAGTGGAAGTTGAGCTGTGACTCATGTAAATCTGAACGTTTTCTTGTGAAACTAACACGCTTATTGCATGTCAACAAATGAAAGGCCCTATGAGATGTCCCTATTCTCAAGGGAATCCTCGCCTTTTTAGCAAGAGAAGCTATTTCTCTATTGGGAAAAACATGTAAAATTGCATCGGCCTTAATTGCCTCAAGACGCTGTGTCAACGGTAAATCAACAAGATCCTCAAGCGCTAAAAATTCATCAATTTTATCAAATGACGACACAAGTTGACGGGTATATTCTTTGCCTAAAAAAACGAGCGTTGCTCCTGGAAATTTATCTTTGATCCAAGCACAAATTGGCAAGGTTAACGAAACGTCGCCAATACTGTCTGTCCTCGAAACAATTATTCTATCCATTTTTTATGGTTGTGAGTCTATGTAGCTCTTTGTATTTAAGAGCATTTGACTGTGCACTTATCCAAGCAATTTGAAATCCTGCTTTTCCATCCAAAAAACCCATTTTAAGAAAATACATGGATACAAAGCGACCGATAGCTGCAAAATAGGGACTAGCTATAGTTGACTTCCTTCCCTGGGACGCATATTTTTGTGCTGTTAACAGAGAATACTTATCGGCACGTTGGCGATGTTGAGCTGTAGAGGAATAAGAATAATGCAGTAATCTCCCATTTAAGGCAACTACTTCAATTTGCTGAGGAAGTTCCAGTTCTTCGTGAACGATGGCATCGTTCCACTTCACGAGATTTTTAGGAAATAAACGAACCTTCCAATCAGGATTCCATCCTGAAAAACGAATCCATTTTCCGCAGTAATTTGTTAATCTGTTGACAGAATATACCGCCTCAAGACCTTGCTCTTTAAGGTACTTAATCTCTCTAATCAGCTCCCCGTCTAGGCACTCGTCAGCGTCTAAAGATAAGATATATTCATGGGAAGCCAATTGATTTCCTTCGTTTTTAGTAGCCGAAAATCCTTTCCAGTCGGTAGATATTAACCTAACATTAAAGGATTTGCAAATTTCCGGAGTTCTGTCTGTGGAACGTGAGTCCATAACAATGACTTCATCGGCAACCTGCAGTGCGGATTGAAGGCACCTGGCAATGTGTTGTTCTTCGTTGAATGTGATAATAACTGCTGAAATTTTTGTGGTCGGCATTATACAATTTTGACACTTTTCCAGACGGCTTGAATTTCACGAAGAAAGTGTGTCCAGCTCGTAGTGGAAGGCGCATCGACATAACCACTTATGCAAATAACTTTCTTTGTTCGTGGATGAACAAAATGGAATGCCCAAAAAGCACCTCCAGTTGTATGCATTTTCTTGCCTACAAAATGAAACATTCCGCGCATTTCAAATCCTTTAACTGATCCATCTGCATTTGTAGCTGCTGTCATTTCTGGATAAACCAATTTCACGTATTGCGTGCCCATATACAAACCTTCCGTTTCATGAGGGACATTGTAACGTAACATGGTATCGCGAGCCCTCAATAGGTTTTCCAATTCCAACTGACTCGAATCTTTGAAATCGTATTGGTAAATCATAACACCTTCCCAAATCGTTCCAACATCTTGTTTGCCAATATTTGGAAACTCTATAGGTCTAGAAGCTGGAGGAAACTCAATTCGATAAAAATTCTTATTCGAAGAAACAATTCCTGAACCATCTGGTAATTGAATATCGATTCCAAAAGTTTGTTTTACATTTTGTTGAACATGTTCATTTCTTTCCTTTCCGAATCGATCCAAAATTCTTTTCCACTCTCGTTCTTCGTAGTAATTATGCGCTTGATCTATTGTTTTACTTTTGAGTAATTGAATAAGTTGATTTTTATCACGGGCATTAATCTCCATTATTGCTTGATCATAAGCCCATCCATCTTTAATGAAATTAAGTTCTGCACTGCTTTTGCCTGAACCTGGAAGCATATTAATAACTAGCACGTTTCGGTGTCTCTTAATTCCGCCGTCAAAAGTAGAATGATTTCTATGTATTAACTCAAACGTTGTAACATCAGGAAAGTACGGCATTATAAACCTTGTTAAAGCGGAATCTAATGCTTTTTTTACTTCTGGAGAATTCCAAACATCGTCATCCGCAACAATTAACAATTCGCCAATTTTTCCGGTTACTTGAAGTCCTTCATCTTCGTACCTGCCGCACGATACAAGGCTAAGGAAAAGGGAGAAAAATAAAACTAACCTCATTTTACTCTAAGTTTTTGTCCTACTTGTATTCTACTGACTTTCACGCCAGGATTTAACTTTTGCAATTGACCAATGGTTAAATTGTGTTTTTGAGCTACTTTACTGAAGTTATCACCCGACCTGACCGTATAGTATTTCTTTTTCGGCGCTGGTGGTTTAACGGGTGTTGTCGTCTGTTGGGTTTGGGTAGTCTGTGTTTGAGCTATCACTTCGTCGCTATACACCTTTAACTTTTGTCCTACATATAAATTCGTTGTTCTCAACGCATTCCATTCCATTAGTTGATTGATGGTTACATTGAATTTTAACGATATAGACTTGAGGTTATCTCCAGGTTTAACTTTATAATATTGAAGGTTTTTAGAAGGTAGTTTAGAAGAATCCCCATCCGTATTTTGAAATTCAATGTTTTGTGTAGAATCTTCAGATTTAACTGTATTAGTGTCTTTTTGTTGGATGACAATAACTTGATCAGGATTATAAATACTTTTCTCTAGCTTATACAAGGAATCTTCTAAACCGACCAACATCGTAATCTGCGTAAACGGACCTGTAATGCATCTTGCAGGTTTTGTTTTCGGAATATAAGTAGTTTTATATACGGGATTTAGTGATTTAATTTCTTCCAAATCCCATCCGATTAATTTTGCAACAGTGTTCATGTGAACGGCCTGTTTTAAACACATGGTATCTAATTCTGCATTATGAACTTTTGCCTCTAGAGGAATTATATTGTGTTCTGCGTGATAGGTCATCAAATAGGCTGCAGCGATAAAATTTGGTACATACCCCTGAGTCTCTGTTGGTAAATACGGTCGTACAGCCCAATAGGTAGTCTTGTTTCCAGACTTACGAATCGCCTTATTCACCGTTCCTGGTCCAGCATTATAGGCAGCAAGGGCCAGATTCCAATCTCCATAAATTCCGTAAAGTTGGCGTAGGTAACGACAAGCTGCATCTGTCGCCTTTTCTGGATCCATACGCTCATCAATGTACGAGTTTTCCTCAAGACCGAAATAAAGTCCCGTTTTATACATGAATTGCCACAAACCGAGGGCTCCTGCTTTTGATTTAATTTGGGGCCTCAAACCGCTTTCAATCACACTCAAAAAACGCAATTCAATGGGCAGTCCG
This sequence comes from uncultured Lishizhenia sp., assembly GCA_964562965.1. Taxonomy (GTDB): domain Bacteria; phylum Bacteroidota; class Bacteroidia; order Flavobacteriales_D; family Crocinitomicaceae; genus UBA952. Next base: position 22,063 of record CAZLVX010000016.1, on the reverse strand, counting down.
TATTCCGCAAGCTTCTCGCGGTACATATCAAAATACAAGGCTGATCGTCCCATTGCGATGCGGATAAAACTTCTTCGCTCCCGGGCAAAAAAGCGAATGGTAGAAATTGTTGCCTGGTTACATTCCAAATGAAACGGAGTCATTTCATTCATTTTTTGCAACCTTTGACAAATTTCCTCATCGGTAAAACTCGGTATTTCTCCCTGTTCGTATTTTAGGGCACTAATAATCGAATCATAGCGCAAGTCATTCGTATAATCTGCATAAAAAAGTTTCAAGGTTTGTTCCACCGTATTCAAAAAAGCTTCTCCTTTCAATGAATCTGAAGGTTTGCGCATGTGCGGAGGTTTCTGGGAGAATCCTAGGAAAATATTAATAGTGAAGAAAACGATTAGAAAAAACCTCATAGTTGCTTCTCTATTTTTTTAGCAAGATTCAACACAAATTGATCATTAAAATCAGCCGCCATTAACTGAATACCAAAAGGCAATCCATTGGAATGTGTTTTCCATGGCATACTTAATGCTGGATTACCAGCTAAGTTGGCATGTACAGTAAAAATGTCTTGTAAATACATTTGAATTGGATCTGAAATCGCGTTCAAAGCAAAAGCCGTACCAGGCGTTGTAGGCATAAGAATCGCATCGCAATCAGTTAGTATTTCTATTGTTTTGTTTTTTATTAATCTCCTGACTTGTTGGGCCTTAGCGTAGTATGCATCGTAATATCCATGAGATAATACAAATGTTCCCGCCATGATGCGCCGTTTCACTTCTTTTCCAAAACCTTCCGTTCTAGATTTTGTATAGGTCTCTTCAACACCTTTCGCTTCCGTGCTTCTATAGCCATAATGAACGCCATCAAAACGTGCTAAATTTGAAGAAGCTTCCGCTGTAGACAAAACATAATATGTTGGAACTAATTGTTCCATGAAAGGAAAACTATATTCTTTTATTGAATATCCAGCTTCTTTAAGTTTTTCAATAGTTGAAAAAAGAGCTTCTTTCACTTCAGCATCTAGTCCGGGATGATGCAAATATTCCGAAATAACCGCTAGTTGACCTTTTTCTTGGACATTCGTTTCCCATTCTCTCGAGGAAGAAGTACTATCGAATTCATCTTTTCCCGACATAATTTCAGTAATCAATTCAGCATCTTCTAATGAATTGGTAAAAGGGCCTATTTGATCGAATGAAGACGCATAAGCAATTAAACCATAGCGACTAATTCGTCCGTAAGTAGGTTTAAATCCGTATGTTTTCGTCCATGAGGCAGGTTGTCGTATAGATCCGCCGGTATCACTTCCAAGTGAAAATGTGCATAATCCTGCTGAAGCAGCAACAGCAGAGCCTCCTGAAGAGCCACCCGGTACTTTTGAAGTATCGAGGTTGTTTTTAACCGGTCCATAAACAGAGGTTTCATTGGAGCTTCCCATAGCAAACTCATCACAATTCAATCGACCTATTACAATTACATCTTGATCGATTAACCGTTGTAATGCGGTGGCTGTAAATAAAGATTCAAATCCATCAAGTATTTTAGAAGAAGCTGTAACACGGTGGCCTTTGAAACAAATATTGTCCTTTATTGCAACCACACAACCCGCTAATTGTCCGGCGGTACCATTGGCGATTTTTACATCTACATCCTTTGCTTGACGCAGAGCGTCTTCTTCAAATATTTCTATGAATGCATTAAGATTTTGAAATTCTTTGATACGTTTTAGATAGCTTTCTGTTATAGACAAAGCAGATTCTCCGGAACGCAATGCTTCCCTTATCTCACTTATCGTACCGTAAGCCATTATTTTTCCTCTGCTTCTGTTTTAGAGACTTCTGTAGAAGAGCTGCTATCAGCACCTTTAGAGGCGTCTTTGAATTCTTTCACACCTCTTCCCAAACCTTTCATCAATTCAGGTATTTTTTTACCGCCAAAAAACAACAAAACAATAACCAAAGCAATAATCATTACTTGTCCTGGTCCTACTACTCCTAAAATAAACATATCCTTGTATTTAGTTAAAACAAAGCTAACAATTAATATCCAATTGGATTTGCCAAAGGATGTTATAATTTTCTTGCCACTTCTACTTCTTCAAACGCTTCCACAATATCTCCAATTTGAATGTCGTTGTATTTGTCAATATTCAATCCACATTCGTAATTGTTTTTCACTTCTTTTACATCGTCTTTGAAGCGTTTCAATGAACCGAGCGTACCTGTATGCACCACAATACCATCGCGAATCACGCGCACTTTAGCAGATCTTTTGATCACTCCATCTAACACATAACAACCCGCAATTGTACCCACTTTTGTAATGTCGAATGTTTCTCTAATTTCAGCAGAACCTGTAATTTGCTCTTCAATATCAGGAGATAACATTCCTTCCATTGCGGCTTTCAACTCTTCAATCGCTTTATAGATTACGCTATATAGACGAATATCAATTTGTTCATTTTCCGCTAGTTTTCTCGCACTTTGTGAAGGTCTAACTTGGAAACCTATGATAATCGCATCCGAAGCTGAGGCTAAATTGACATCGGCTTCTGTGATAGCTCCAACTCCTTTGTGAATAATATTCACTTGAATTTCTTCCGTAGAAAGATTTAACAAGGCATCAGATAGCGCTTCAATTGAACCATCCACATCACCTTTCACGATTACGTTAAGTTCTTTAAAGTCTCCAATAGCTAGACGGCGACCGATTTCATCCAATGTAATGTGTTTGTTAGTGCGTAAACCTTGCTCTCTGTATAGTTGTTCTCTTTTCTGAGCAATAGACTTCGCTTCTTTTTCATCGTTTAACACATTGAATTTGTCTCCCGCATTTGGCGCACCGTTGATACCAAGAACTGAAACAGGTTGAGCTGGTCCTGCCTCTTTTAAGGCTTTTCCATGCTCATCGTGCATTGCACGCACGCGACCGTAGTGTCTTCCAACAAGGATGACATCTCCCACCCTCATAGTTCCTGCCTCTACCAACATGTTTGTTACGAATCCCTTTCCTTTATCTAAGGAAGATTCAATAACTGTTCCGAGTGCATTTTTATTTGGATTTGCTTTTAAATCTAAAATTTCTGCTTCCAATAATACTTTGTCGAGTAGCAAATCAATATTTAGGTTTTGTTTTGCCGAGATCTCCTGACTTTGGTATTTTCCACCCCAATCTTCTACAAGAATATTCATTGCGGAAAGTTGTTCGCGAATACGGTCAGCATTTGCTCCCGGTTTGTCGATTTTATTGATCGCAAAAATCATTGGAACATTTGCAGCTTGTGCATGAGAAATCGCTTCCTTAGTTTGAGGCATCACGTCATCATCTGCCGCCACAATAATGATGGCAACGTCAGTTACTTGAGCACCTCTGGCACGCATGGCCGTAAATGCCTCGTGACCTGGCGTATCCAAGAAGGTCATTTTTCTACCGTCTTTCAATGTTACCGAATATGCTCCGATGTGCTGTGTAATTCCTCCTGCTTCGCCTTCTGTTACATTTGCATTTCGGATTTTATCAAGAAGAGATGTTTTACCATGGTCAACGTGACCCATAACCGTAATAATTGGTGGTCTTGGGATCAAATCTTCTTCACTATCCTCAACAAGTTGAATAGATTCTTGGACTTCGGCACTTACAAATTGTGTTTCGTATCCAAATTCGTCCGCAACAATTTGAATGGTTTCGGCATCTAATCTTTGATTGATAGACGCGAAAATACCAAGCGACATACATACGGAGATTACCTGGGTTGGTGCTACATTCATCATAGACGCCAACTCTGACACGGTGACAAATTCCGTCAATTTCAAGATTTTATCTTCAAGTTCAGCTTGTTCTAATTCTTCTTGACGACGTTGAGCAACTAAATCACGTTTTGATCTTCTATTTTTTGAAGCTTTCGACTTAGAACCTTGATTTGATAGTCGCGCAAGTGTTTCCTTGATTTCTTTTTGAATATCTCGTTCAGAAACTTCTTGTTTTTCAACTTTTGGACCTTTATTAAATTTATTTCCCGCTTGTTGATTGGCGGTTGGATTGACCTCCACCTTTTTAATGCGTTTTCTCTTTCTCTTAGAATTTGCATCATCTGAGGATGTTGCTACCGGAGTTTTTGGTTTTTCAACCGGCAACTCTATTTTTCCTAGAACGGTAGGACCAGACAATACTTGACGTTCAAAACGAATTGTTTCTATTTCAGGTGCTTTCTCTTCCTTGGGTTGATCTGAAACTTGCTCGAGAGCGGGTTGTTCAGAAACAGTTTCCTCTTCCTTAAATACGGCAACTGGTTCTTCTTTCTTTTTATCAGGACGAGTTTTTTGATTTAATGCGGATAAATCAATTTTTCCAACAACTTGAATTTTAGAATCTGTTGTCGGCTTTTGATCTCCCGAAGATAAAATTTGTCGCTTTATTTCTTCAACATTAATTTCAGTCTCTTCCTCTTCTTCTGCTTCCTCTGGCTGCTCAACTACTTGAATATCCTCCAAAGACAATGTCTCACGCTTTTCTCTTCGTGTAGACACTTTTGCCTGTTCTTTGAGGTTTTGGTCGGCAGCAAATTCCTGACATAATAAATCAAAATGGTCGCCTTCTAATTTGGTATTTGGATTTGTATCAATCTTAATTCCTTTAGATTGAAGAAAATCTACCAATGTTTGTATTCCCACATTGAGTTCGCCGGCTGCCTTTCCTAAACGGATTGGTTTTCCCATATCGTTTTGTTTTCTTTAAATTTATTCAAATTCTGCCTTCAAAATTTTGAAGACTTCTTCTATTGTTTCTTTTTCTAAATCAGTTCTTGACACTAATTCCTCCACACTTATTTCTAACACAGATTTTGCTGTATCACATCCAATTGCTTTTAATTCATCAATGATCCAACCATCGATTTCATCAGCAAATTCTTCTAAATCTACGTCATCAATATCAACTTCTCCGTCGCGGTAAACATCGATTTCATATCCACATAACTTTCCGGCTAATTTGATGTTGTGACCACCCTTTCCAATTGCAAGAGAAACCTGATCTGGCTTCAAAAATACTTTCACTCTTCCTTCGTCCTCTAAAATATCCATTGAAGAAACTTTTGCCGGAGACAATGAGCGCTGAATGAGCAATTGATTATTGGTAGTGAAATTGATAACATCAATATTCTCGTTTCTCAATTCTCTAACTATGCCATGTATTCTTGAGCCTTTCATACCTACACAAGCACCAACAGGATCAATTCTATCGTCGTAAGATTCTACCGCTACTTTTGCTCTTTCTCCTGGTTCACGAACAATTTTCTTAATCGTAATTAATCCGTCAAACACCTCAGGAACTTCAAGTTCGAACAATCTTTCAAGGAATTCAGGGGCTGTTCTAGAGAGAATAATTACCGGTGTACTATTGCGCATGTCAACTTTTGCAACAACCGCACGTACCGATTCTCCTTTTTTGAAGAAATCAGCTGGAATTTGTTCCGATTTTGGTAAAATTAGTTCGTTGTTGTCGTCGTCCATTACCAAAATTTCTTTCTTCCAAACTTGGTAAACTTCACCTGTAACAATTTCGCCAATTCTTTCCTTGTATTTTTTATACAAATGATCTTTCTCGAGTTCTAAAATTCTGGAAATAAGGTTTTGTCTCAATGACAAAACATTTCTTCTCCCAAAATCAGCGAACTTGAATTCCTCTGTTACCTCTTCACCGATTTCAAAATCCGGCTCAATTTTAATCGCATCAGAATATGCAATTTCTGTATTTGGATCTTCTACTTCTCCATCGTCAACAATTTCTTTATTCAAGAATATTTGAACATCTCCTTTGTCTATGTTAACGATAATGTCAATATGCTCATCCGTATTAAATTTCTTCTTAAACATTGCCCTAAAAACATCTTCTAAGACATGTTGCATTGTTTGTTTGTCGATGTTTTTTAACTCTTTAAACTCCGAAAACGAGTCAACTAATTCAAGACTATTCATACACTATTATTTAAACGATATCACAATTTTTGCTTCTTTTATTTGATCAAATGGAAACTCTATTATTTCTTCCACCAGTATCTTTTTTTTCTTTTTCTCATCGAGCTGTTTGGATAACACACGCAATACGATGCCTTCCTCTGCTACCTTTACTAATTCTCCCTCTGTTTTCTTTCCATCCGGACTAACTACAGCTAATGTTCTGCCGATATTCTTCGCATACTGATTAATATGGCGAAGTGGTTTATCTAAACCTGCAGAAGACACATGTAACTCGAAATCTTCTTTTTCCCTGTCTAGATTGTGTTCAATATTTCTAGAAACCGACATGCAATCTTCCACCGAAACTCCTCCTTTCAACTTGTCAATTTCAACATGAATGACATTTGACGAAGAAACGGTAAGTTCCACGATATAAATACCATTATTCAGCTCATTTATGCGCTCCTCAGCCAGGTTCTTTATTATTTTCTTGTCAAGCATATCAATAAAAGAGGGGACTTTCGTCCCCTCTCGTTAACATCAAATCTGTTGCAAATATACGACATTATTTGAAATTAGCAAATACCACTGAAAGTTTCCTTTAAATTTGCACCTATGCTTTTCGAAATTGACAATAAAATAATATCAAGTGAACTCTTCCGAAGAAAGTTTGTATGTGACCTCAATGCTTGTAAAGGATCATGTTGTGTGGAAGGAGATGGTGGCGCACCACTTAAGCAAGAAGAAATAGATGGGATTGATAAAAATTTAGATACTATTCTCCCTTTTTTGAATCAAGCTTCACAATTGGAAATTATTCAAAATGGTTTCTTCACTGAAGATAATGATGGTGAGAAAGCTACACGATTGATGCCCGATGGTGCTTGTGTCTTTGTAAACACAAATTCTGACGGTATTATTTCTTGTGCAATCGAACAGGCTCATCGAGATGGAAAAAGTTCGGAACACAAACCAATATCCTGTCATTTATACCCAATTCGCGTAAAAAAATTTAGTGAAATTGAAGCCTTGAATTATGAGGAATGGTCCATTTGCAGCCCAGCCTGTAAACTGGGGGAGTCCCTTCAAGTTCGTGTGGTCGAATTTTTAAAAGAACCCCTGATACGTGCCTACGGAGAATCCTTTTATTCGGAACTCATGTCATTGAAGAATGAGATTCTTGCTGAAATCGAAAAAGGCTCCTAACGGAGCCTTTTTTTATGTTTTAATGTTCTTCTTCACCTTCTTTTAAAGGAACTGTTTGAGGAACGAAGTCTTCTTCATAACCTGGTTTCGAATAATCATAAGGCCAACGATGAACAGTTGGTAACTCACCAGGCCAGTTTCCATGAATATGTTCTACAGGAGTAGTCCATTCCAAGGTATTTGAATTCCATGGGTTTTGAGGTGCCTTTGGTCCTCTGTAAATACTGTAGAAGAAATTGAATAAAAATATTGCTTGCCCTAGAGCTGCGAATATTGCAAACATGGTAATGATTACATTCAAATCCATCATCATCTCCAACGCTGAATTATCGAAGTCTTTGTAAACGGAATAATCATAATACCTTCTTGGCGCTCCAGCAAGTCCAACGAAGTGCATTGGGAAGAAAACACCATACGCTCCAATTATTGTAATCCAAAAATGAACGTACCCTAATCTTGTATTCAACATACGACCATACATTTTTGGAAACCAATGGTAAACACCTGCAAACATTCCAAAAACGGCGGACATACCCATAACAATATGGAAGTGAGCAACTACAAAGTATGTGTCATGAATGGCAATATCTAAAGCTGAATCAGCTAAGATAATACCTGTGACACCACCTGTTATGAACGTTGAAACTAAACCAACAGCAAAAAGCATTGCTGGTGTGAAAATCAAAGATCCTTTCCATAATGTTGTTATGTAATTAAATACTTTAACGGCGGAAGGAATAGCTATCAATAAGGTTGTAAATACGAAAACACTCCCCAAGAATGGATTCATTCCTGTAACAAACATGTGGTGACCCCAAACGATGAACGACAAGAAGCCAATTGCCAAAATTGAACCAATCATCGCTTTATATCCAAATATAGGCTTACGTGCATTCGTTGCGATAATTTCTGAAGATAATCCGAGTGCCGGTAGTAAAACGATATACACTTCCGGGTGACCGAGGAACCAAAATAAGTGTTGGAACAAAATTGGAGAACCACCATGATTGGAAAGCATTTCATCTCCGACTATAATATCCGACAAATAGAAACTTGTTCCTGCTAATCTGTCCATAATTAGTAACAAAGCAGCCGAAAGTAAAACAGGGAAAGAAAGAACTCCTAGAATTGCCGTAACGAAGAACGCCCAAATAGTCAAAGGCATACGCGTCATGGTCATCCCTTTTGTACGTAAATTAAGAACGGTTACAATGTAATTCAAAGATCCTATCAACGAGCCTGCAATAAAAATTGCCATTGAAAACAACCATAGAGTCATTCCTAAACCTGAACCAGGAACAGCTTTAGGTAATGCCGATAAAGGTGGATATACTGTCCAACCTGCCATAGCTGGTCCCGTTTCAACGAAAAGTGAAATTAACATTAGAACGGATGAGATAAAGAAGAACCAATATGATAACATATTAAGGAATCCAGAGGCCATGTCACGTGCTCCCAACTGAAGAGGAATTAATATATTGGAAAAAGTTCCTGATAATCCACCGGTCAATAAGAAGAATACCATAATAGTTCCGTGAATTGTAACTAAACCTAGGTACATGTTTTGGTCAAGAATTCCTTTAGGCGCCCATCTGTCACCTAAAAACAGGTTTAGAAAGTCAGAACTCTCTCCAGGCCATGCTAACTGAATTCTAAATAAAATTGATAACATCATAGCCACCAAACCCATAAATACTGCAGTCATCAAGAACTGCTTTCCAATCATTTTATGGTCATGGCTAAAAATGTACTTTGAAACAAAATTCTCTTCGTGGTGGTGCTCTTCATGATGAGCATGTCCATGATCGTGTGAATCGTGTGCGTGAGATCCCATTTTATTTTTGTTTTATTTCGTTATTAAATTTCGTCTTCTTTTTTTATTGGTGCAGCCTCTCCGGTCGCGTCTTCAGCAGGCATATCCTCTCCAGAATTACTTCCATCTTCTTTCGCCATATCGTCTCCTCCTTCAGCAGGTGCGGTACCATATTTCAATTTGAACGTTTCTTTCTTTTTTCCTGCCAACCAAGCCGCATATTCAGCTTTTGAAAGTACTTCAATATCCATTTTCATTTTGTAGTGAGCTTTTCCACAAATTTTGTTACACATCAATACATACTTGAATTTAGGGTCATTTTTAATTTCCCTCATTTCAGCTGTGGTTATTGACGGGGTAAATTTTGTTCTCGTTGTCATTCCCGGAACAGTATTAATTTGTGCTCTAAAGTGCGGGAAATATGCTGAGTGGATTACATCCATGGAACGGAAGTTAAATTCATATTCCTGACCGACACATAAAACCAAAGTTCCTTTGACAATAATGTCATCTTCCGCATTTTTATCTACCTCTTTGTTATGATTTTGTTTCAATTGATAAAGTGATCGCAATATACGTTCGTTATGTGACAACGTAAACTCTTGCGCCTCAACTAATGAGTCACTCAAAACCGTGTCAGCATTCGAAAGTAATTTGTTGATTGCATTTACTTTTTTCTCTCTCTCTATAATGGCATCCTCGATGGTTTTAGTAGTAAGGATTCCTAATTCGTTTGTTCCAGTAGTTAACTTATAATCATATTTACCCAAAACATTATCCTCTCCGGCATATCTCGCCGTCCAATCGAATTGTTTTGAATACAACTCAATAACCACAGCACCATCACCTGAAGGAGATGTTAGGTTATTCCATGAACGAAGACCTAAAATTATAATAACGGCCAACACACATGCAGGCACTACCGTCCATATCATTTCCAACTTGTTGTTATGGGGGAAATAAGTGGCTCTAACCCCAGGTTTTCTTACGTACTTATATGAAAAGTAAAACAAAAGGAAGTTTGTTAAGAAGAAAACCGCGATAATTATCACAAAATTTAAATTAAGCAACCAATCTGTTTCTTCTCCTTCCAATGAAGCCGAAGGACCTCTTCCTGTCCATCCGTAAGCCAACATTAAGTATATAAAACCTCCAAACTGAAAAATCATAAATAATAACATTAACCAAGCGTTGAGGTTATTATCTCTGTCATTAATATCGTGTTCACCAGTCTTTTTTAATTTCAAAGAATGTTCGTAAACTCGAACTAGTTGGGCAACTGCTATAGCTCCCAAAACGATTACCAAAAGAATTCCTAATTTTCCCATTTTATTTTAATTCTATTGTTATTAAGTTAAATTTCATGATGAACACTTTCATCTAAGAACGGGTGGTTCACAGGTGTAAGTGGTGCTTTTGTCAAGTTTTTCAAAATGGCATAAATAAACACACCTGCCATCAATATTGCCATTCCAATTTCTAACGCGCCAATATGAGCATTTGTGCCCAAAGAACCAGCTGAAACCATGATATAAACGTCCAACCAGTGACCACACAAAATTACCAATCCAACAAAAGTTAACACGCCTGCATGTCTTTTTGCGTCTCTCGACATTAATATTAACATAGGAAAAGCAAAATTGATTAAGAACATTGAAAAATATAACACTTTAAAATTTTCAATTCTCATTTGATAATAGGTAACCTCTTCTCCGATATTGGCATACCAAATCAACATAAATTGAGAAAAGAAAAGGTACGACCATAAAAATGAAGTTGCGAATGTCCATTTTCCTAAATCGTGAATATGTGAGTCATTAACTTTCTCTAAATGTCCCAAATTTTTAAGGTAAAGTGTAGTTAAGACTAACACAACCATCGTTGAACACCACATTCCAGCAAACGTATACCAGCCAAATAATGTTGAGAACCAGTGAACATCAATTGACATCAACCAATCCCAAGCAGATGTTGAACTAAATACTGCGAAAAACACTAAAAATGTGGCACCTTTTCGGTAATTTTTAAAGTGCAATTCAGTTCCGCCAATTCTATCTTCTTCCAACGATCTCTTTTTGAATCCCGTTAAGAAAATGTAATACACAGCAAAATAAACCAAGGTTCTAATCCAAAAGAAAACTGGATTTAAATAAGCAGACTTGCCATCAATAATTTCATCGTAGTGATGAGAAGCAGGATCAGTCATTTCGGGATCCATCCAAATGTAAATGTGCGCTCCGTGCATGAACGTAATCGTCAATAAAACTAGTCCGAAAATTGCCATTCCATAAGGTAAGAAACCTGCAAC
>CAZLVX010000016.1:1623-10685 GCA_964562965.1 uncultured Lishizhenia sp. | reverse complement strand
CCTTTCTCCAATAATTGTTTCTTGTTATTTTCATTCATCCTAATTGGATTTGAAATCGACTTAGCAGCAAGGTAATTATCTTCTGAAGTAACATCCCAATCATATAAACCATGTGTTTCACGCATTCCTGCATTTGGCTTTAAAAAAGGCATCATTAATCGCACTTTTGCAGAATCACCCTTTACATATGGAATCGTATTTTTTGGTGGCACCATGGCAGAAAGCAAACTCTTCAGTTCTGATCTTTCTCTTCCACGAATTTCACCATAATCCACGTACGGTTCAATTGCTGGAGATCGATACATATCAGGCATGTACTCAAATCCCGGACTATCTGGATCCGATTTACTGCAAGACCCTAGCGTTGCAACAACACCTATGGCAAACAGTATATTTATTTTATTCCACAATTTATTCATGGCCCTTTTTTTCTACTTTATATCTTTTTTATCAATTTCAATGAATCCTGTTTCTTTTATTACAGCATCCAAATCTGCTTCCGTCATAGAAGAATTATCACTCAATCTAATTTCCATAACAAACTTATCATCCGTTGTTCTTGGATCGGGATTCTGAGCTGGCATACCTGGCAATGTCTTATTTAACAAAAGATATGTTATCGCCATACCATGAGCTGCACAAAGAACTGTAAACTCAAAACTAATTGGAATGAAAGCCAAGATATTTTGTAAATAAGAAAAATTAGGTTTTCCTCCAATATTCATTGGCCAATCTACGACCATGAAATATCTCATTCCGATGGTTGCTAATGTCAATCCTGTCAATCCGTACAAGAAAGCCATAATTCCTAGTCGTGTTTGTTTAACTCCAATAATTGGATCAATTCCGTGAATTGGAAATGGTGAAAAAACTTCATTTATTTTAATCCCTTTGGATACCAATTTTTTTGCTCCATCCTTTAGAACTTCGTCGTCATCAAACATGACATATATTACCTTATCAGACATAGTGCAGTTTATTAATGATGTTTATGATAATCAGGTGACTCTTTGTATGATTGACCCGAACCTTTCAAAATAGTTTTTACTTCATTTAAAGCCAATACAGGGAAATAGCGTGCGAACAAAAGAAAGAATACAAAGAATAGACCTATTGTACCGACATATACACCAATGTCAATGTGACTTGGGTAATGCATGCTCCATGCTGCAGGAATATAATCTCTGTGCAAAGACGTAACAATAATCACGTATCGTTCGAACCACATTCCAATGTTTACAACAATTGAAATGAAGAAAGTAAACATTAAACTTCTTCTCAATTTTCTAAACCACATCAGCTGAGGGGAAATAACGTTACACGTCATCATCGCCCAATACGCCCACCAATATGGTCCAGTAGCCCTGTTGATAAACGCATATGCTTCATATTCAACTCCAGAATACCATGAAATAAATAATTCAGTAATATAGGCCGTCCCAACTATTGAGCCCGTTACCATGATTACAATATTCATGTACTCCACGTGTTTTGTATGGATATATGCCTCTAATGACATCGCTTTTCTCATAATAAGAAGTAGCGTTTGAACCATCGCAAAACCAGAAAACACTGCCCCGGCAACGAAGTACGGCGGGAAAATCGTAGTGTGCCATCCGGGAATTACCGAAGTTGCAAAGTCGAAAGATACAATCGAGTGAACTGAGAATACCAACGGCGTCGCTAAACCTGCCAAAACAAGAGAAACCAATTCAAATCGATTCCAATGTTTTGCTCTTCCTGACCATCCAAATGACAAAATTGAATACATTTTCTTTGCCACAGGTTTCTTTGCTCTATCTCGGATGGTGGCAAAGTCAGGAATTAAACCTATGTACCAGAAAACAAGAGAAACAGATAGATAGGTTGAAATCGCGAATACGTCCCAAAGCAAAGGTGAATTAAAGTTCACCCACAAAGATCCGAATTGATTCGGTAATGGTAATGTCCAATATCCAACCCACAACCTACCCATGTGAATGAGTGGAAATAATCCAGCCATAAATACAGCAAAAATTGTCATTGCCTCAGCCGAACGGTTGATCGCCATTCTCCATTTCTGACGGAATAAAAGTAACACCGCAGAAATTAGCGTTCCAGCATGACCGATACCTACCCACCACACGAAGTTTGTAATATCCCAAGCCCAACCGATTGTTTTATTAAGACCCCAAACACCAACACCTGTTCCTAATAGGTACATGATACTTCCCACACCATACAATCCAATAATCAATGCGATACCAAACAAAATATACCACATCTTTGGCGCTTTGTCCTCTATTGGTCTACATACATCTTCCGTTACGTCATGGTATGTTTTATGACCTAATATGAGGGGTTCTCTAATTGCCGCTTCTTTTTGCATGCTTTACTTATTTAAATTATTAATGATGAGAAGTTGTATGTTGCAATGCTGCAAGTTCCTTATTCTCTTCGTTTCTTACTTTTACCTTGTACCACATGTTTGGCTTAATTCCAACTTCTTCGAGTGCTTGATACGCTCGGTTTTCTTTTGTGCTCTTGCGAACAATTGAAGATTCATTATTCCAGTCTCCAACAATAATTGCATTTGTAGGACATGCGTCTGAACATGCTGTTGCAAAATCTGTATCCTCCACCTTGCGAGATTCAATTTTCGCAGTCAATTTTGCAGATTGAATTCGCTGTACACAGAACGTACATTTCTCCATTACACCTCTCGTTCTAACAGTAACATCTGGGTTCAATACCATACGACCTAGGTCATCTTGAGCAGGATTTACTTCTGTAAATTTCTTATAAGAAGGATAATTAAACCAGTTGAATCTTCTCACCTTATATGGACAGTTGTTAGCGCAATATCTTGTTCCAATGCAACGGTTATAAGCCATTTGATTCAAACCTTCATTGCTGTGCGTTGTTGCCGCAACAGGACAAACGGTTTCACATGGAGCATGATTACAATGATGGCACATCATTGGCATGTGCACCACTTTAGGGTTTAAAGATGGGTGTTCTGCATTTCCGTAGTTAATATCATCTGATTTTCTCGTACCAATAGTGGCTTCTTCGTCTGATGAAAAATACCTATCAATTCGGAGCCAGTGCATTTCACGTCCTCTTCTTACCTCGTCTTTTCCTACTACCGGAACGTTATTTTCTGATTGACAAGCTATCAAACAAGAGCCACACCCAATACAAGATGATAAATCAATTGTCATTGCCCATCTGTGTCCCACCACTTCTACTGGATGCTCTTCCCACAGGTCAAATTCACTCACCGGAACATTGACATGATTTCCGTGCTCGTCTAATTTCTGTAAAGTATGTGCTGGGTTGTAAGCTTCCTTACCATTGTGCTTATAGATTCCCAAGGTTGTCTCTCTAATGATAGAGTGTCTTGCCATTACAGTATGATGAATTTGCGTAGCTGCTATCAAATATTCGCCATCTGCAGATGCTAGGGATCCAGCATTTGTATAATTGTATGTGCCATTCTCAAATTTAGCCATTGAGAAAACATTTGCACCAATTGGTTTTGGATTTCCATTTTCGTCGGTAACATGACCGCCGTATTCTTTTGTTTGAAAAGCAGATTTACCAATTTTCTCACCATTTGCTCCACGTCCATAACCCAAGGCCACACCTACCGTTTTTAGTGCTTGGCCTGGCATAGGGTAAACTGGTAAGGTTACAGATTTACCATTTACTGTTAATGTAGCTAAATTTAATCCATTCTCTTGATCGTAAGTTGTTGCATAACCAGCATCCTCCATTTCTTTTGGATTCATTGTTATGTAGTTGTCCCAAGTAACTTTAGTTATTGGGTCTGGCATTTCTTGCAACCAAGGATTATTAGCATACTCTCCGGAACGAATCGCTGCTTTTTGATACAATACAACTTCCAAATCTGTTGCCTTTGGCAATCCAGACACAGGAGCATCTTTAAAGGTAAGTGGCGCTGTTGCTATTGACAACACCGGTGTACAACTGTTGTGTACCGTAAAGTTAAAATCAACTAACCCCATGCCGGCATATGTAGCCATTATGTAATCATAAGCGACTTTAGAATCTTTACCTCCTCTACCTGTTTTACCAAGCCATACTAATAGTGACTCTAAAGTTGAAGATGTTTTGTGAAGCGGTCGAATTGTCGGTTGAGCAACGGCGTATTCATTATTTTTTGCTCTGAAATCTGCCCAATCCTCTAATCCATGGTGAGGTGGACAAACGTAAGTAGCCTGAGAAGCCGTTTCATCCATATATGCCGATATAGCTACAGACGTCTTTATCTTTTTCAATCCAACAGCAAACTCCTGACCATTAGGTAATGAATATGCAGGGTTAACGCCTGACATAAGTAAAACATCCGGGCCTTTTCCGGCGATGACATTTGAAACAAGCTGATTTACTTTTTCATCGTCTCCGTTGAATAAATTAACGGTATTTGTGATATCGATAGTGGTGCCATAAGCACCTATTAATTGATTCAGTTTATTTGTTAAAAGCTGTAATCCTACATTGTTAGAACCACAAACTACAATTGCTTGATTCCCCGCAGCAGCCAAGGCTGCAACAGCGGCATCTGCAACTGCTTTTACATCTGACGCTAAGTTATTGGCAACTCCTGCATTTCCTCCTTTTTTCGAAATCAAATAACTCAGTATGTTCGCTAATTCAGAAGGACGAGTCATTGCTCTTTGATCGGCATTTGACCCAGAAACAGTCATTACCGACTCAAACTGAAAGTGCTTAGACATCCATTCACCATCCGGATTTCTTCGTTGACCGTATTGAATGGCATATTCATTTGATAACAACCAAGTGCTCAAGAAATCTGCATCGAGGCTAATAATTACCTTAGCTTTAGAAAAATCGTAACTTGGAATAATACTTGCGCCAAAGTTTTGCAAATTAGCCTTTCTAATAGCGCTGTAGGAGATTGAATCGTATTGAATGTGTTCAAATTTTCCAGCATAAGCCACTTTATATTCTTCAATTGCTCGAAGAACCGATGGACTGATAATTGAATTAGTTAAAAACGCTATTGAACCTGCGCTGGCTAAACTTGCTTTAATTTTTGCATCTACAGTATTCCAATCTGAATCATTCCCATTTGCTTTAGGACCTGACAAACGTTCTCCATCATATAGGCCTAAAACCGAAGCAATGATTTGAGGATTCACACCTCCTTTTGTAAAACCATGATCCTTATTTCCTTTTATGAAAATTGGTCTACCTTCTCTGGTTTTAACAAGAATGCTAGCATATGAAATTCCATCATAATAAGTCGAAGCATACCATGTAGGCATACCGGGTGTTACGTTTTCAGGTTTGAAAACATAAGGAACAGCTTTTATTACGGGAGCTTCACAAGCAGCTAATGTTGCTGCTGCAACTGAAAATCCTAGGAACTTAAGAAAATCTCTACGCTCCGTAGAAGACTCTCCTAATTTTTCATCCGCTAGAAATTCTTCGATACTGTTTGGATTTGAAAACTCTTGATCTTTAGTTTTAAGAAAAGCGGGCGTCTCCTTAAGCTCGTCTATTCCTTTCCAATATTTTTTAGTCATACTCATGATCTTACTTCGATAAGATTAAAATTAATAGTGACATTTAGCACATTCCCAACCGCCAAGTTCAGCAACAGAAACACCTTTGTTATCGTTTAAGAAACGCTTATATGTTTTCTGTCCTTTTTCTTTTTTCAATCGTTCGTGAATTTCTTGATAGTACTGATTTTTACCATCTCCTAGATTAATTTGGTATTTACCATGACATTCAATACACCATCCCATGGTTAACACTGGTTTTGTTAATTTCACATTTCCTTCGATTTCATTTAATTCACCAACAGAATGAACTTTTGCCGTAGATTGAAGTTTCGTCATATCACCGTGACATTGCTTACAATCCAAGCCTCCGGCAACAACGTGTTGAGAGTGATTAAAATAAACGTGATCCGGCAAAACATGTACTTTATTCCAAACTATCGGAGATGTTTTATTTGTATATGCTTTTGAAGTAGGATCCCATCCTGCAGCTGCATAGATTTTCTTAATCTCACCTTCGTATGGTTTTCCTGAACCACTAATGTGTTTGTGACAATTCATACACACATTCACGGACGGAATTCCTGCAGATTTAGATTTTGTAACTGAACTATGGCAATATTTACAATCTATTCCATTTACTCCTGCATGGACGCTGTGTGGGAAAGCTATTGGTTGAGAAGGTTGATAACCCTCCATTACATTTATGTTGCCAAGAGTTTGAATAAATGTAACGAGTAGAGAAAGAACGATAATAAATGAAACGATTCCAACATATTTTTTGTTTTTCCAAGACCAAGCACGGAATTCCTCCCAATAAGTTAAACTTTCAGTTTGAGGATCTTCACTTGTTACTATTTTCAACTGACGACGAACACCACTTACAGATAATATAATGGTAATAAAAATAGCACCCAATATATACCACAACCAACCAGAACCACCTTCTTTTTTAGCGCCATCTTCCGTTGCACCTGCGCCAGCAGCTCCGTCTTTACCTTTCCCATCCCCTCCAGGCTTTTGAGTGTCAACCCAATCAAGAATTGACTTAACTTGCTCCTTACTTAAATCCGTAAAAGTATTCATTACAGAACCTTTCCACTCAGCAAAAATTTTGTTCGCTCTTTTGGACTTTCCACTTGCTCTAAGTGCAGGGTTATTTTGAACCCACTCGATGATTAATTCCGCTTCACCATCCGCTGCCCATCGTTTTTGAGCCTCGTAAAGTTTAGGCCCTGTTCCATCGGCATGAATTTGGTGACATTGAGCACATCTTTGGTTGAAAAGCTCTTCTCCTGACTGTGCATACAGCGAGGTGGACGCGCCAACACTCAAGATTGCCACACAAATAAATGCAGCAAAAGAGCGCTTAATTAGTTGATAACTAGCTATTTTCATGTATGTTGATAGTAAATTCATTTTAAATTAAAGCGTTTTTAACGCATTTTAACGCATGCAAAATTAGAAGATTCGTTATATTTTATGACAATTTGATGACAATTTTCCGAATATGTTGCCTAATTTAAATTGATTCTAAATAAGATAATTTTTGACAATAACCGTTAATTTTACAATCATGAAAACTAAGTTGCTGATTTTAGGGATTTTTATCGTTCATTCAAGCTCAAGCCTATTTGGCCAAATCAGTTTGTCTTCAGACGAACGATTAAGTCGTGCTGTTACGAATCGATTGAAGAGAGATCTATACGGATACCGAATTCAATTGGCATTTGACTATGATAAGCCGAAAGTTGATTTAATACGTCAAACTTTTCTTTCTCAATTTCCTCATATTGAGACCTACATAACTTTTGAGGCTCCAAATTTTAATTTAAAGGCCGGGAACTTTAGAACCCAAATGGAGGCGGAGGTTATTAAAGAAAAAATGGTGCTTCAATATCCTTTAAACAATATTTTAAAAGAGAAAATCGCAATGCCTAGCATCAACTAAAGTGCTTCCACCCCTGAGCTTTTAGTGCTACTGCAGCTCCTTGTTTATCGATGTGATAAATTCCATCATTTGCATCCGTTATGTGACCTATAATTGTAAAATTAGGGTTACTTTGAATTTTTGCGATATCTTTTTGATCAATGGTAAAGAGTAATTCATAATCCTCTCCTCCATTCAGAGCAGCTGTAACAGGATCCAAATTGAAATCCAAGGCTGTTTGAATTGTTTGTGTATCCATCGGGATTTTCTCGCCGTAAACATGGCAGCCAACACTAGATGATTTGCAAACATGCAATATTTCAGAAGCTAAACCATCGGAAATATCAATCATTGATGTCGGTACTACTTCGAGTGCACTCAAGATTGCTACTACATCCTTTCTTGCTTCGGGTTTTAGTTGACGCTGAATTATGTAATCAAAGCCGTCTAATTCAGGTTGAATAGCTGGATTCGATTTAAAAACTTCCTTTTCTCTTTCAAGAACTTGGAGTCCCATATAAGCTCCACCAAGATCTCCACTAACAACTAACAGATCGAAATTTTTAGCTCCTGAACGTGTGGTTAACTTTTCTTTTTTTACGTTCCCAAATGCAGTAATTGAAATCGTAAGACCAAAAGGCGAAGCTGTAGTGTCGCCTCCTACCAATCGAACAGCAAAATTATCGCAGGCTGCTTTGATTCCGGCATACAATTCTTTTAATGCCTCTACACTGTATTTGCTCGAAACCGCAATCGAAACGGTAATATATTCCGCTGTTGCATTCATTGCACAGATATCAGAGACATTGACTGAAACAGCTTTGTATCCCAGATGTTTTAGTGGCATATACATGGGATCAAAATGTACTCCTTCTACTAGTAAATCAGTTGAAATAACTTGAACATTTTCATTATCTTGACTAATTCCAGCCGCATCATCTCCAATATCTACAATCAGTTCCGAATGTTCTGAACGAAAGGTGCGCGTTAATTCTTCGATTAGCGAAAATTCTCCAATATCCGCGATGTTACGCAAAGGTTGCTGATGATCCATTCCACAAAGTTAAGCATGTTTGTCGTCATAATTCGAATTCTTTCACCCAATCGAAATGTTTGGACAATATGGAGTCTCTTTTATCAATTAAATGTTTCAAAAATTCTTTCGCTGTAGGAGAATGCTTTTTTTCCTTCAAATGTACCATATACCATGATGATTTTATGGGCAAACCCGGAGCACTAAGGACTTCCAATTGTCCCAAATGCAATTCATTCTTTATCCCGATTAAAGGTACAATTGAGCATCCCATACCGCTAATCACAGCTTGTTTAACCGCTTCGTTTGAAGTCAAGGTTATATTTTTTTCTGAATGATAGCCATTAAGTTGTAGGTAATCTTTCATTGCCTTGCGTGTGGCAGAACCTTTTTCTCTGAATATGAACGGAAATCTTTTAAAATAAGCATTTTTATTTCGAGAAAAATCTTCCCTACTCCCTTTTCCACCCACCAAAACGAGGTTATTCTCCATGAGTTCAACCGAACTTAGAGACATTGCTTCTGGTAACCTAGTCATTAAAGCATAATCAACTTCGTTATTTTC
>CAZLVX010000016.1:0-1523 GCA_964562965.1 uncultured Lishizhenia sp. | reverse complement strand
GCAGGTTGTGTTAAATAAAGCTGGTCGGCAGCCCTCGTGATACTCTGATGTTCTACTACCTTGACAAAAATCTTAAGTTGGTTTAATGTAAAGTTCATAATATATCTTTATGTTTTCTATATTAACAATAAATATAATTAAATGTTTTAAAATACTCAAATTTGTTCCATGAAAAATTTAATCGTTTCATGGTTTATCATGATAGTTGGAATTATGGTGAGTTTTATGGCAAGCAATTCTCTACAAAGGGAACTTTTGTTGGCGGTTGCCATTTTCTCTGCTCTTTGGTTTATAAAAATTTATCAAAATACGACTGCACATGACAACTAAAAAAGTATTTAACCTAATTGACGGAACCTTTACAAAGGAGGAAGCCAAGGCCTTGTTAATGGATCTTTACGGTAGTAAAATTAAATATCATTCGATTGGTGCGATAAAGCATCAAGAATTCAACGGATCAAAGAGTCAATTTCACGAAAACAGAATTAACGAATTGAGGCTTGAACGTGATCGAATGCTTGAATTTCTTGCAGAAAAAAAAGAACCAATTTGCATTACTTCCTTTGTTAACATACATTAATTATGAGTATACAGCACTCGCTATTTAAAAACAGGAGGGTTGTTGTCGCCACTATGCATGGCAAAGAGAAAGTAATTGGCCCTTTGTTAAAAGAAAATCTAGCCGTTCGTATCATCGTGCCTAAAAAATTCAACAGTGATCAATTTGGAACATTCAGTGGAGAAATAGAACGATCGCAAGATGTCTTACAAACAGCGAGAAGAAAATGTGAGCATGCAATGGAATTAACAGGATGTGACATGGCAATTGCGAGTGAAGGTTCATTTGGTCCGCATCCAAGTTTGTTTTTTGTTCCAAGTGATGATGAATTTGTGCTTTTTATCGATAAAAAAAATAGGCTTGAGTTTTGGTCGCGGGCTATTTCAACAGAGACAAATTTCGGAGGCAAAACGGTAAAAACAATCGAGGAAGCCCTGGATTTCACCCAACAAATTGGATTTCCAAATCATCGGGTAATCGTTCGAAACGCTGAGAATGGGGTGCAATTTATTCGAAAAGGAATTGGAAACTCAGAAGACCTTGAAAATTATTTGAATTATGCATTAAAATCATTTGGCACCTGTTTTATCGAAACAGACATGAGAGCCATGTACAACCCAAAACGGATGGCTGTAATTGCGGATGCTACCCAACAACTTTTAGATAAAATCGCATCGATTTGCCCGACTTGTGAAATGCCCGGATTTTCCATTTCAAAAAGTTTACAAGGACTGCCCTGTGAACAATGTGGAGTTCCTACTGCTAGCGTCAAAACACATATAAAAACTTGTAGATGCTGTGGGCATGAAGAGTCTGTTGTTTTTCCCAATGGAAAAATGAAAGAGGACCCAATGTATTGTAATAACTGTAACCCTTAAAATAAAAAAATGACAACAATTACTATCGCAAAAGGAGACGGGATCGGTCCAGAGATTATGGACGCCACTCTAAAAATTTTATTTGC
>CAZLVX010000015.1:9691-27316 GCA_964562965.1 uncultured Lishizhenia sp. | reverse complement strand
CATTGGATACCGTAGAGTTAATTATGGAATTTGAAAAGCAATTCAACATTTCTATTCCAGACGATAAAGCTGAAGGCATCCAAACAGTTGGTGATGCAATCGCTTACATCGAGGAAAACGCGAAATAATTTGTTATTCCGATCGAACCATGCAATTAAAAAGAGTTGTTGTAACAGGAATGGGGGCGTTGACTCCGCTAGGAAATTCTCTTGAATCTTACTGGGAAGGATTAATTTCTGGAAAAAGCGGTGCTGCACCAATCACACAGTTTGATGCAACTCTATTTAAAACACAATTTGCTTGTGAGCTTAAAGGGTTTAATGTGGATGACCACATGGACAAAAAAGAGGCTCGCAAGTTGGACCAATTTTCTCAGTACGCCATAGTTTCCGCAACGGAAGCTATGGTTGATGCTGGTTTAATGGAATCGAATCCAAATCTGGATAAAATTGGTGTTATATGGGGATCAGGAATCGGTGGACTTAAGACCTTTCAAGAAGAATCTAAAGATTTCTTCCGAGGAGATGGAACACCAAGATTTAATCCATTTTTTATACCAAAAATGATTGCTGATATTGCGGCAGGGCATATTTCGATAAAATACGGATTAAGGGGACCAAATTATGTTACAGTTTCCGCATGTGCCTCTTCAACGAATGCAATTATTGACGCGTTCAACCTCATACGTTTGGGTAAGGCTGATGCCATTGTTACCGGCGGTTCCGAAGCTGCTGTAAACGAAATGGGAATGGGTGGTTTTAACGCTTTGAAAGCACTTTCTACACGAAATGATGACCCTAAAACTGCCTCTAGACCATTTGATGCGGAACGTGACGGTTTTGTGTTAGGAGAGGGAGCTGGTGCTTTGATTTTGGAAGAACTTGAGCATGCGCTGAAAAGAGGTGCAAAGATTTATGCGGAAGTGGTAGGTGGAGGAATGTCAGGAGATGCCTATCACATGACAGCACCGCACCCAGAAGGAATTGGAGCGAGAAACACAATGTTAGCTGCAATTGAGGATGCAGAAATTACCCCTGACCAAATTGATTACGTAAATGTCCATGGTACATCTACACCTCTTGGTGATGTGGCTGAAGTTAAGGCCATACAACAAGTATTTGGTGAACATGCGTACAAATTAAATATTAGCTCAACAAAATCTATGACTGGTCATTTGTTGGGTGCTGCTGGGGCAATTGAAGCGATTGCTTGTGTTATGTCTGTTAAACATGACATTGTTCCACCAACTATAAATCATTTCAATGATGATCCTGAACTGGATCAGAAATTAAATTTCACATTTAATACCGCTCAAAAAAGAGTGGTTGAGGTTGCTCTTTCCAATACCTTCGGTTTTGGTGGTCATAACACCTCTGTTATAGTAAAGAAATTTAAAGGATAAACACTGAAGCTGCCTTTATTTTCCGGAAAGAAAAACGAGGATGAAATAAAATTAATTTCATTTATACTCAAGCGATTTGGTTACAAGCCAAAAAATTTATATCTTTTTTTTCAAGCCGTTACACATAAATCAAGTTTAGCAAATCCAAACTCAGAGGATTCAAATGAACGATTAGAATTTCTAGGGGATGCAATTTTAGATGCTGTTATTGCGGAATATTTATATTCGAAATTCCCTAAAGAGGACGAAGGATATCTAACCAAAATCAAGTCTAAAATTGTGAATAGGAAAAACCTTAGCGATATCGGAAGTGTTATGAAAATTCGCGAGGTGCTCGTTTACAATGAAACAAGAGCAATAAATTTGACTTCTTTAGAAGGGAATGCCTTTGAGTCTATTATTGGTGCCATTTATTTGGATGGAGGTTTTGAAAAAGCTAGGGCTTCTATCAATAATTATGTTATACGAAAACACATTAACTTAACAAAGTTACTGGAAGAAGAGATTGACTTTAAATCTAAATTATTCATTTGGTGTCAGAAACGAAAACTTTCTATTGAGTTCATTGTAATAGCAGAGACCCATGAAAATGGCCAATGGAATTACCGTGTGAAAACTCTTATTAATAACACAGAATATGGTATTGGAAGCGGACAATCTAAAAAAGCTGCAGAACAAGAAGCTGCCCGCGAAACATTTCAATTGATGGGTGAAATTTAGAAATATCTAGCTCAATTAATAAAAAATTAGTTTCTTTGTAAAAATAATTGAAGTATGAGCACAACCGACTTTTTTTGGAATCTAGGAGATTTATTTCAAACGGCATTTTTGTTTTATGACATGGTAGGTAATTATTTTAATTACTTCCTAATTCTTGTCGGTTTCTTTGGCTTCTTTTATTGGATGAATATTCAAAGAAAGTTAAGTGCGAAGTCGAATGTGCCAACAGAAGTTTCAGACCCAAGTTTCAAGGGTTGGTATAACGAGGAGGGTCGTCAATTAAAATAGGCAACTATTTGCCATTTTTGCCGTCTTGAATTCATGCTTAGAATTCTAATTTTTCTCGCTTTACTAAATTTCGGATTTCGAGCGTTTACTCAAGTAACTGCGGCAGACTGTATCAATGCAGTGAATATTTGTCAAAACGCAACTTTTGCTATCGATCCTAATGGACCAGGATCTGTTGCAGATTTTCAATCAGGAACTGTTTCAAACCCTTCGAGTAATCCTGCTTCAGGTAATTCGGGATGTTTGCTAGGTGGAGAATTGAATCCAACTTGGATGATAATCAATATTGCGGGATCAGGTTCACTTCAATTCTCACTAGGTCAAGATATGGGTATAGGCTGTTTTGATTGGATTATGTGGCCTTATTCTTCAAATGCATGTTCTCAAATTCAAAGTAATCAATTAGCTCCGGTAAGGTGTAATTGGAATGGAGCATGTGAGGGTTTTACCGGAATCGCAAGTCCACTTCCCGCAGGAGGAGATCCTTCAAATTTTGAACCGCCATTAAATGTTACCGCAGGACAGCAATATTTGTTATGTCTTTCCAACTATAGCAGTCAAACGACTAATGTTCCCTTAAACTTTTTCGGAACAGCAAATGTTAGTTGTAATCCAGTTCTGCCTGTAACTGTAAATAGTACAACAATTTGTCCTGGGCAAACCGCAACATTAACGGCAACTGTCACTGGAGCCACCTCTTATTCTTGGTCACCTGGTGGGCAAACAACGCAATCCATTACTGTATCACCAACTACAACAACGGTATATACCTGTACCGCTACTGGTCCTGGATTAAATGGTGGAACAGCAACTGGAGTCTCCAGCGGAACAGTTACTGTTTTATCCGCAACTAGTTCACAATGTGGTTGTACAACTACAGCAACAAACAATGGGCCTGTATGTGTCGGTGGAACATTTAATGTTACCACTTCTGCAGTGCCGGTTGGGAGCTATTCTTGGACATTAAATGGAACACCTGTCGGGAATACGCAAACATTAAGTTCTTTACCTGCTTCGGCCCCTGGAGTATACACGTTAAATGTTACAGCAACAGATGGAATTGGTAATGTATGCACATCATCCACAAATGTTACTATACACGCTCTTCCTAATGTAAGCGCAGGAAATGATGTTTCGGTTTGTTTAGGTAATTCAGTTACTTTATCAGGTTCAGGTGCAAATACCTATCTGTGGACAGGAGGTATTCAAAATGGAGTTCCTTTCATTCCAAACAGTAGTTCTACCTATACAGTAACGGGAACGGATCTTAACAATTGCATTAATAGCGATCAAGTGAATGTAAGTTTATTATTTGCTCAAACGCCATCAATTACGCCTAGTGTTACATTAGGTTGTGTGCCTTTGTCAGTTAATTTTACTAATGGAGATCCTCTCGCAACTAATTGCGTTTGGACTATGGGAAATGGGGAAACGTATTCAGGCTGTAATGGTGTAAGTACAGTTTATAATCAAATAGGGTGTTTTGATGTTACCATTCAATCAACAGATGTTCAAGGTTGTGATACCACAGTAACATTTAACGATATTGTTTGCACGGAGGAATCAGAAGCCTCCTTTTATGTTAGTCCCGGAATAATTGGCGCTTCAAATTCAACCGTAAGTTTTTTCAATACTTCGTCTGGAGCGGTTTCTTATCAATGGTTATTTGGAGACGGGGAATCATCGTCTGCAATAGATCCTACTCACACTTATTCAACATCGCTGCAAACGGGGTACATTGCCTCCTTAATAACAACTTCTCAGGCCGGTTGTACTGATACAGCATCTTCTCCAATTCAATATGAGGAACAGTTAATTTTTTATGTGCCGAATAGTTTCACTCCTGATGCCGATGAACATAATCAATTGTTTCAACCCATTTTCACTTCAGGATTTTCAGCAGAAAATTGGCAAATGTCTATTTACAATCGTTGGGGCGAATTGATATTCGAGTCTTTTGATCACACAAAAGGTTGGGATGGATCTTTTGGTGAAAAGGGAGGAGTTGTGCAGTCAGGAATATATTCATGGGTAATTCGTTACAAACCGAAGAATAACGATGAGAAACTTGTTATAAATGGGTTTGTAAATGTATTAAGATAATGTTCAATCAAAACGAAAAAAGCTACCGAAGGGTAGCTTTTTCTATTTTTATTAAGGTGTAGTTTTATTTTTCTGAAGTCAAACTCGCTTTCAAAAATTCCCTATTCATTCTAGCGATATTTTCTATGGATATTCCTTTTGGACATTCCACTTCACAAGCACCTGTATTCGTACAATTTCCGAAGCCTTCCTCATCCATTTGACGAACCATGTTCAGTACGCGATCCTTAGCTTCTACTTTACCTTGAGGAAGTAAAGCATATTGGGAAACTTTCGCGCCAACAAACAACATTGCAGATCCGTTCTTGCACGTTGCAACGCAAGCACCACATCCAATACACGCCGCTGCCTCAAAAGCTTTGTCGGCGTCTGCTTTAGGAACAGGAATCGCATTGGCATCCATCGTTCTACCAGAAGTATTAACAGAGACAAAGCCTCCAGCTTGTTGAATGCGATCAAATGCACTTCTGTCCACAACTAAATCTTTAACGATTGGGAAAGCTGCAGATCTCCATGGTTCAACATAGATTGTATCTCCGTCTTTGAACATGCGCATGTGCAATTGGCAGGTTGTTGTTCCGGTATCAGGACCATGTGCACGGCCATTGATATACAATGAACACATTCCACAGATTCCTTCCCTACAATCGTGATCGAATGCAACAGGTTCTTTACGCTCATTAATAAGTTGTTCGTTCAATTGATCCAACATTTCTAAAAAAGAACTATCTGTTGAGACGTTATTCAACGCATAACTTTCCATTTGACCTTTTGCGTCTTTATTCTTTTGACGCCAAATTTTCAAGGTAATATTGATCATTTTCGATGCCATACCACTTTATTTATAATTTCTAGCAGCAATTTTAATTGCTTCGTATTTTAACTCTTCTTTATGCAGAACCGACTGTGTCGCATCCATTCCTTTATATTCCCAAGCTGCAACGTATTTGAAGTTTTCGTCATCTCTCAAGGTTTCACCCTCGGCATCTTGAAATTCTTCTCGGAAATGTCCTCCACAGCTTTCGTTTCTGTGAAGTGCATCAACAGCCATTAACTGACCAAGCTCGATGAAATCAGCTACACGCAATGCTTTCTCCAATTCTGGATTCATTTCGTTTGCATCTCCAGGTACAAAAACATCTTTGTAGAATTCTTCTCGTAACACTCCAATTTCTTCAATTGCTTCTTTGAGTCCTTCTTGATTTCTACCCATTCCCACCTTGTTCCACATAATTAAACCAAGTCGTTTGTGGAAAAAGTCAACGGATTTTGTACCGTTGTTTGTGAGGAATTTATTAATTGTGTTCTTTACGCTATTTTCAGCTTCCTCAAATTCCGGTGAATTTGTTGAAATTTTTCCAGTTCTAATCTCGTTGGCTAAATAATCTGATAAGGTATAAGGTAAAACGAAATAACCATCAGCTAATCCTTGCATCAGGGCAGAAGCTCCTAATCTATTCGCTCCGTGATCAGAGAAATTCGCTTCTCCCGTGATAAAACATCCTGGAATGGTACTTTGTAGGTTATAATCCACCCAAACTCCGCCCATCGTATAGTGAACTGCAGGATAAATTTTCATTGGTGTTTCGTAAGGATTTTCATCTGTAATTTTCTGGTACATCTGAAACAAGTTTCCGTACTTTTCTTCAATCCATTTTTTACCAAGCTCTAAAATTCTTTCTTCAGAGGGTGAATGTTCACCTTTAGCATATGCCGCTTGTCGTCCTTTACTTTTAATTTCCGACGAAAAGTCAAGGTAAACACCTTCATTTGTATCATTTGCTTCTATTCCAAAGCCAGCATCACATCTTTCCTTAGCCGCACGAGAGGCAACATCTCGAGGTACTAAGTTACCGAACGCTGGGTATCTTCTTTCTAAAAAATAGTCTCGATCTTCTTCCGCAATTTGAGTTGGTTTTAATCTTCCTTCTCGTATAGCTTCAGCATCTTCTTTTTTCATAGGGACCCAAATTCTTCCTGAGTTTCTCAAAGATTCTGACATCAGCGTTAATTTCGACTGATTTGTTCCATGAACAGGAATACAGGTTGGGTGAATTTGAACGAAGCATGGGTTAGCAAACAAGGCACCTCTTTTGTGAACCTTCCAAGCTGCGGAAACATTACTTCCCATTGCATTGGTCGAAAGGAAATAGACATTTCCATAACCCCCTGAAGCAAGTACTACAGCATGTGCCGCATGTCTTTCGATTTCTCCAGTTACTAGATTTCTTGCAATTATTCCACGTGCTTTACCGTCCACAATTACAATGTCAAGCATTTCGTGACGGTGATACATTTTAACCCTTCCGAGACCAATTTGACGAGAGAGGGCAGAATAAGCACCCAATAAAAGTTGTTGTCCTGTTTGACCAGCCGCATAAAAAGTTCGTTGAACTTGTGTGCCACCAAAAGAACGATTGTCTAATAAACCACCATATTCGCGGGCGAAAGGAACACCTTGTGCAACGCATTGATCGATAATATTACCTGAAACTTCTGCCAATCGGTGAACATTTGCTTCACGAGCTCGGTAGTCACCTCCTTTAATGGTATCATAGAACAATCGGTATACGGAGTCACCATCGTTTTGATAATTTTTCGCCGCATTAATTCCTCCTTGGGCAGCAATAGAGTGTGCACGTCTTGGTGAATCTTGAAAACAGAAAGCACTTACGTTGTAACCCATTTCACCTAAAGAGGCAGCCGCAGAAGCTCCCGCTAGACCTGTTCCCACTACTATAACATCGATTTTTGGTCGGTTATTAGGAGCCACAAGTTTCATGTGATTTTTATGATTGGTCCATTTGTCGGCTACTGGACCCTCAGGAATTTTAGAATCTAATTTCATATTCTTTTCCTATTTGATAAAAATTAATATTGGAATCAATGCAAATAAAAGTGGTATGATAACAGCAAAGCCTTGACCTGCTTTTTTAACCAAAGTATTATATTTCGCGTGATTTAAACCAAGTGATTGAAAAGCTGATGCAAATCCATGCCACAAGTGAAAGGCAAGCACTCCCATACTTATGACGTAAATAAGAAGATATAATAATGCTTTGTCATTTACATCAGGATTGAAAAAATCCATTACAACGGTATGTAAATCTCTGTAACCTTCGGCTAACTTTAAATTCGAAGATTTTAAAAATAATTCAGTTCCTTTTTCTTCAATTTGAGCAGTATCCTTCGGAATAGGATTGGTACTTGGAACATGTGTGTAGTAATAGTCGATATCAGGGGATTGACCTAATCTTTCGTCGATTTTTACTTTGTAAGTATGTAGCGGAATTTCTTCTGAAATTTTCATCTTCCACCAAAAATTAGCCATGTGCGTGACAATAAATACCAAAATTAATGACCCCAAAAGAGCCATCCATCTCGACGGTAAAGAGGAGTTTGCTGAAGGATTGTTGTAAACATAGTTAACAGGTCTTGCCTTTTTGTTTTGTATCGTCAACAGAATCCCGTCAACAGCATGAAATATGATGGAGGCATAAGTTATGTATGACATAATTTTAATAAAAATGTTATGTCCCATAAAATAGGCGTATTCATTGAAGGCACGGCGTCCTTCCTCTCCAGTTTTCATAATTAATTGCAAATTTCCGAGTAGGTGGCCTACTAAAAATAAACACAAGAATAGACCAGTTACAGCCATCCAGTACTTTTTGGCAATCGAAGACTTTATTAATGCGGAATTACTCATAAGATGATAACTTTATTCGTTTGCAAATTTAGTGTATTGAACAACTAAATTTTAAATTAGTTCTTATTTAGAATAATTATAGATAAGTCAATTGAATTTCCTCCTTTGATACTGAAAATAGAACGTTTGCTCCGGTAATCATAGCGCGATTGTCTTCAAAGTGTCCGCAAGGAAAATCAAAAGCGATGGGGATTTTGGAAAAATTAAAATGTTGCAGAATAATATCTTGAACGGATAATCCAATGGAATCAGTAGTATCTTCCATATCTGTCATCCCACCGATAATCAATCCTTTAATTAAGTCGAATACCCCAGCTTTTTTTAATGCAAATAGCATTCTGTCAAGGTGATACAGTTGTTCTGATAAATCCTCGATAAACAGAATAGCATCTTTAAACTGGAAGCTATCTTTTGTGGCTAACAAGGAGTAAATAATACTAAGATTTCCTCCAATAAGTGTACCTTCGGCGCGTCCATGTTTAGCTGAATTGGTAGTTGGATAAGAGATTTTAATTTCTCGACCACATAAAGAATCCATAAGCGTTTGCAATGCCTCAGGTGAATTACTCATGTAGTTTATGGGCATGGTGCCATGAATGGATTGAATTCCTAAATTAAAGAGCCGATGATGAAAAACGGTAATGTCACTAAAACCAACGAGCCATTTTGGATGCCTTAACATTGCTGCCCAATTCAAACTGTCAAGAATTCGAATTGATCCGTAACCACCTCTTGCACAAATAATGGCTTTCACCTCTTCGTTATCAATTCCGCTCTGTAGGTCCATCGTTCTTTCGTGGTCGGATCCAGAGAAGTATCCAAATTTACCCGTGCAGTTGGGCGAAACTACTACCCTAAATCCTTGATTTTTAAAAAAATCTACTGCGTAATCCACAACAGTTTTTTCGATAGCTTTAGCCGGTGCAGTAATGTATATTAAATCACCGGTTACGAGAGCTTTAGGTTTTATCATTTGTTTTTGGCGATTAATGTTTCAGCTATCAACATATCCAAACGAGTAGTTATTTTTATGTTTTCTTCATTTCCGGGAAGCAAATGGACAGGTATATTCATTTTTTCGGCAAGACTTGCATCATCGGTGAAGGAGGTATTATATGGTTGCTCGTACAATGTCTTTAATACTTGACTTCGAAAGCACTGTGGAGTTTGAATCAACCTAAACTCGTCTCTTTTTACTGAAAAGTTCTTGTCATTAGTTACTTGACGAATGGATTCTTTAATGGAAATTGCCGGTACCACAACCTCATATTTTTCTAATTCTTGAAAACAAGACTTAATAACAGCCTGTGAGGTAAATGGCCGCACACCATCATGAACTGCCACAACTTCACCTGTTACTCTTTTCAATGCATTTTTTATAGAATCAAAGCGTTCTTCTCCTCCACTTATTACTAAATGCGGTACTCGGAAATAATGTTTTTCTACTAAAGTTTCCCAATATCCTCTCCAATCAGCAGGAAGAGTCAATAGAATTTCAATATTTTCATCAAAACGATAAAACAATTCAATGGTATGCATAAGGATAGGTTTTGTACCCAGCAACAAAAATTGTTTGGGTAAGTCACTGCCCATTCTTTTTCCAATACCACCAGCTGTAATTATAACACTTCTGCTTGCCATTACTCAAATCTACTCAATTTTTTAAAAATCCGATAAATAAAGGAAACTTATACGATGACATTCCAATTTTGAAATTCTGTCCGCTCAGAAGTTCTCCATCGCATTCTCCGAAAATAGTATCCGGTGAAGAGACTTTAATGCTGGTATCGGCGCCATAAATGACCTCTTTGTGCTTTAGTTTATTACCTTTCCTAAGGTTACCTAGGTTTTTTATGTAATCGAATAAGGAGACTTTTCCAAAAAAAGCAAAATGTAAAATACCGTCTTGGACGTTTGCATCGGGTTGAATAATTAAACCATCACCGAACATCGGTCCGTTGCATATGGCAATCATCAACGATTTTCCTTTGATTTCTTTTGTGTCAGATAGGAGATGGAGCTCTTTTTTTCGAAACGAAAAAAATGCTTGAATAATGGACAAGGCATATGAAAATGTTGGACCAAAAGTCTTTCTGTTTTTATTGAGTTTGAGTACTACGTCACCTCCGAATCCTAAGTCGCAAATATTAACAAAATACCTTAATGAACTATCAATTTGTATATAAGGCAAATCAATTGTAAGAATCTTTGG
Source organism: uncultured Lishizhenia sp. (assembly GCA_964562965.1). Taxonomy (GTDB): domain Bacteria; phylum Bacteroidota; class Bacteroidia; order Flavobacteriales_D; family Crocinitomicaceae; genus UBA952. Next base: position 16,882 of record CAZLVX010000015.1, on the reverse strand, counting down.
TTGTTTGATGCAGTCTATGAAATTATCAAAATTCACGTTGGATTCAACTCCTCTAACAAAATCATTTCCGGTTCCGTATGGAATAATTGCTAGTTGCGGTTTACTTGAGTTTCTTACCCAACCATTTATGACTTCATTCACTGTTCCATCGCCGCCGATGATTAAAATGAGCTCTTCAATCACCTTTTCAGCAATTTCGCTTGCATGCATTGAGGAATTTGTTTCCGACAGCACAAACCTATTTCCTAACTCTAATCGACATTCGGAAATAAATGCTAGAAAACGTTTTGATTTCTTTTTGCTTCCATTGAATATGCAGTGAACGGTCATCACGGCATAAAATTAACAGGAACTTAGTAGTTAACTTCTAGTTTACTGTATTTTTTATAAGTTAAGCCATTTTTGTCTAGGCCAGTAATGAAGTAAATATAACTTCCGGTTGGCACTAGATCGCCATTTTTATCTAAACCATCCCAGTTAAATTCTTCACCGGTGAATGAATATACTACTTGGCCTTTGTTATTTAAAACAACAACCGAGGCCTCCCTCAGTTTTGAGATATCAACAGCGAGGATATCGTTGGCTCCATCATTGTTTGGTGTAAAGATATTTGGAAGAACTAAATCCAATGTACTTGATTGAGGAAGTTTAATATCCTCATTTGAAGGGGTTTGGTTTATTATGCTCGTTCCGTTCGAAACAATTGGTTGTGGAATAATAACATTGAGCTGTTCTACTTTTTTCTCCGACTTACTTTCTTTTAAGTTCTCTGTAATAACTGGTGTATTGTTTTCTTCAACCAAAGGATTGTTATTGCCTTCCAAAATAACCTCAGAAAACTTGGATGGATATTTAATTTCCTCTTTTTTGGTGGTTTCCTTAATCTCTGTGGAGGTCGTTGTTTCCTTCTTAAGCTCTTCAGGTTGCTTTGGAGTTTCAATTGTTTGTGTTTCTTGTTGGTGCTTATCAGCCGAATAAAAGAGAACGCCGGTTACTGTTGCTGCCACAACCGAAACTCCAATTGCAATTTTCGTCAATACACTAATACCTGTGCCTACGGTTGCAGAGCCGGTAGAAATCGAAGAAGAGACATTAGACCAAATATCAGCACGCACAGGTGAATCCAAGTTGTCTAGCTTGCTTTTAATTAAATCATTAAATAAATCTCTTTCTTCCATTATTTTTTTCTATTCGTTCTCTCAAATAAGCCCTTGCTCTCAGGTATTGCGATTTGGATGTACTTTCTGTTATATTCAGGTGTTGTGCAATTTCTTGATGGCTAAAGCCTTCAATCGCAAACATGTTGAATACCACTCGGTAGCCGTCCGGCATTTTTTGGATTAGACTTAATAATTCCGCAGCCGCCATATGCTCAAGAATTTTATCATCCGATGTCAATTTATATTCAACATCATCTGTCGACTGAACTCCAATTAGTTTTGAATTTTTTCTAATTTGATCCAGGCAAGTATTTACGATGATACGCCTTATCCAACCTTCCAATGAACCTTCGTTTTTGTATCGATCTAAGTAATGAAAAACTTTAATCATTCCATCTTGCAACATGTCTTCAGCTTCTTCGCTGCTTTTCATGTACCGCAAACAAACGGTCATCATTTTGGGGGCAAACTTGTCAAAAAACGCTTTTTGTGCTTTTGGATTTCCTTTTAAACATTCGGCGACGAGTGTAATTTCATCCATCATGCGTTTTCTAGACTTAAGAATTAAACTAAAAGTTGCACAAACTTATTTTTTTTTTGAAAGTAACGATACAAAGTACTCTAAAAAAGTCATATTATTAAGGGAAAGGCGCTAATTTAGTTTATATTATGACTATGAAATCAGTTTCTCTTATTCTAATTCTATTTTTAAGTTTTTGTCTGCGCGCTCAAAATGCTACCATCACGAAATTGCAATTTTGGAGAGGAGAACTTAGCATGAATGATCGTTTACAAATTCCTTTTTTGTTTTCGCTTGAAAAAAATGGAAAAAAATACAAAATGACCATTTTAAACGGTGAGGAAAAAATTAACTTGAGTTGCACGCAAAAAAAGGATAGTATAACAGCATTATTTCCGGGTATTGATGCTTATTTAAAGTTTAAAATTGATGGTAATGAAATGAGAGGATATTGGTTGAATCTAAATAAAAAAAAGTTGCAAAAAATCCCTTTTCATGCCTCTTTTAATGAAAAGTTACGATTTGAATGGTCTACCAAAGAAGACCCTGTGGATGTGAGGACAAAATATAGTTTGGTATTTGACGACGACACAGAAAAGAATATTTGTGTTGGATTATTCAAAGGTGAACAAGGTATTATTCAAGGAACCATTATGACGGAGACGGGCGATTATCGATTCTTAGATGGGAATGTAAATGGAAATTCATTTAAAATGTCAACTTTTAATGGAACTTGGGCTATGTTAGTGGAAGGTCAGATTACAGGGGATAGTATTGTTGGATACTTTTATAGCGGTTCAAGTTATCGTACTAGTTGGAGAGGGAAGGCAGATGACAATGCGATGCTACGAAAAGCGTCATCACTTACCTATGTGCTAAATGACCAAGCTATTAATTTTTCTTCAGTTAGAACGCTGAATGGAAAACCCTATCGTTCTAAGCAAAATTCAAATACAAAGCTCTATCAAATTATGGGTTCATGGTGTCCTAATTGTCTAGATGAGATGGTGTTTTTTAAGGAATTACACAAGGAGTTTGCCAATGATGGATTAGAAATTATTGCTTTTGCTTATGAAAATCAGCAGGAAATAAGTTCCGCTTTGTCCAAGCTCAAGAAATTTGCAAAAAGGATGGAAATTCCATACACCGTTTGTTATGCAGGCAACGCTTCGAAAGAGGTCGCAACCGCAACATTTCCAATGCTAAATCAAATTATGAGTTTTCCAACAAGCATTTTGGTTGATAAAAATGGTAAAATTCGTCATATCCATACTGGATTCAGTGGTCCGGCAACAGGTAAAGTCTATGACGAGTATAAAGAAGAAATGAGGGGAATCATTAAATCCTTGTTAGTAGAATGAGACTTGTTTTTATCTTATTGTTTTTAGTTCAAGTTAAGGTACCCTTTGCCCAGTCTAAAGCATTTGAAGATAAAACCTGGAAACGTGCGGTATTAAAAACAGTTCGTACAAGTAATTTTGATTATTTAGAAAAGGTACTTCTAACGAGAGATGCCATAGTAAACTTACAATTATTGGAGGAACAAAAAGCTAAATTATTGATGTTGTATAATTCAAGTTTTTCTTCAGCGCGAGACTTGTTTGATAAACAAATGACCACGCAACGAAATATTGGCTTGAATAACAAAAAAGTTATTATAATTGAAATGAGAATTTTAAATGAACCAGGAGAATCAAAAAAACAACTATTTATTCAAGTAGTTGCTGCCCGAAAGAAATACATATTCCGATTTCCAAATTGCTACATCTATAATGAAAAAATACTGACAACCGGAGAGGTTGAGGTTCAATTAATCCCTGAATTATCGAATGGCAGGTAAAGACGAGAATGCTAAAAAAATTGTAATTATAGGTGCGGGTCCTGCCGGCCTTACAGCTGCATATGAATTGCTTAAAAAGGGAAATTATGAGCTGACAATTTTAGAAAAAAGTCATGCGCTTGGAGGATTATCAAGAACTGTAAACTATAAAGGATTGAGGATGGATATCGGAGGTCATAGATTCTTTTCGAAATCAGATGTTGTAATGGAATGGTGGCAAAATATTTTACCAATAGAATCGCATCAAGAAGGAGAACAGATCTTGCATTATCAAGGTGAAAAAACGAAAATAAATATTCCTTCTACTGATAAGGAAAAAGGAAGTATGATGGTAAGAAATCGAAAGTCGAGTATCCTTTACCTTAGGAAACGATTTGACTATCCACTAAATCTGTCATTGGAGACGATGAAAAAATTTGGTTTTTGGCGTTTGGTTAAGATTACAATTAGCTACTTCTTTTCGAAATTCATCATTTCTAAACCTCAAAATCTTGAGCAGTTTTTCATAAAACGATTTGGAAAAACCTTGTATCTGACTTTCTTTAAAAGCTACACAGAAAAAGTTTGGGGAGTGCCATGCAATGAAATTTCAGCAGAATGGGGAGAACAAAGGATAAAGAAATTATCATTTTCAAGAGCTCTTTTCCATTTCTTCAAGCCAAAAAATCAGCAAATTTCACAAAAGAATGTAGAAACATCACTGATAGAACGGTTCTTATATCCACGGTTGGGACCTGGTCAAATGTGGGAGGCAGTTGCTGAAGAAATAAAGAAAAAAGGCGGAAAAATTATTTTCGGCGCACGTGTTACGGAATTGTCAAAGCGAGATGGTGTTATCACTAATGTTCTTTTTTCAGTAAATTCGAATAAAGAAATTCTGGAAGCAGACGAGGTAATTTCTACTATGCCTGTAAATGAATTATTAGCGGCTCTTCCAAAAGTACCGCAAACGGTGATTGAAATTGGAAAAGGATTGAAATACCGAGATTTCATAACGGTAGGTATTTTAGTGGATAGGGAGAGAACGGTTTTGTCCTCCTATGAAGATAATTGGATATATATTCAAGAAAGTGATGTTAAATTAGCCAGATTGCAACTATTCAATAATTGGTCGCCATATTTAGTTGAGGCGCCGAATAAACTATGGTTGGGGTTGGAATATTTTTGCACAACGAAAGATGCAATTTGGCAAATGTCGGATGAGCAACTAATTGAGTTGAGTGCTGATGAGTTACAGAAACTTAAATTGATTGAAGCGAATGCCATAGAGGATTTTCACATTGTAAGAGAGGAAAAAACATATCCTGCGTATTTTGGAACTTATGATCAATTTAATGTCATTCGATCATATACCGATGAGATACCAAATCTTTTCTTGATTGGTAGAAACGGGATGCATCGTTATAACAATCAGGACCATTCGATGTTAACGGCTATGGAAGTGGCTCATCAAATTCATAACAATCAGCGCAATAAATCATTAATATGGGAGATAAATACTGAGCAAACTTACCATGAGAGTAAATAAACATTTTTTTATTTCGTTGGTATTAGGTTCTTTTTTTGCATCTATTTTCTGGTCGTTCATTAGATTGCCTTATGAAAATCCTCTTTCAATAGTTGGATATTTAGATAATATTCAGGAAAATCCTTCGAATGATATTGTTCGTTTTATTATATACCTCACACTACCAATTCTTTTGTACAGTATCTATTCGAGAATTTCAAAACCTACGACACAGAACTCTTTTGAATTGAATGAAAAAATGGAAATTTCACCCAAAAAAGAATGGGTATTTTATTTCATTATTTCTATGCTTTGTGGGATTTATATCATTCAAGAAAACCCAATTTTTGATTCATTTCATGAAGGCGAATCTCTAGGTCCTGCTATCGATTATTTGCACGGAAAGGTTCCTTATCAAGATTTTATTTTCTGCCATGGATTGATCCAAGATCCTCTCAGAGCGGCTTGGGCATTTGAGTTATTTGGTCAATCTATTGGTTCTTTTAGAACGATGAGTTCTCTATTAGAACTACTTGCTTTGGTTTTATTATCTATTTTTTTAATTCGATATTTTAAGGGAAATGTTAAGCAAGCTACAATTTGCTTACTCCTTATCATTTTAATTCAGAAAACATTAGATTTTATTTATTCACATGGTGGTAATGAATGGGTCAGTACAATTACCTTTCAACAGGGGAGGGATAGCACACTTTATTTATTTCTAATTACACTGACTTATTTTAATCCATCAGATTTTAAATCAAAGGATTGGTATAAACAATTTGCAGTGATTTTTTCCATGGCATTTGTTCCAGTTATTTCATTTATATATTCGATCGACAGAGGATTTTATTTGTCCGCTTCGTCGTTAATAATCTTTATGTTATTACTCTTCTTTTATTTTGGAGAAGCCCAATTGAAACGGCGAATGTTCTTGTTTTATTTACTTGGCTTGCTAACTGCGTTTTGTCTTCTTTTTTTCATTCTAGAAGATGGATTTGATGATTTTATCGTTTATGCCTTTGTAGAAATGCCTCCATATAAAGAGTTTTTAGATGGAAAACCTTATCCAATTTTTGACTACCGTTTTAATTTCGCCTTATTCTTTATAGCATTTCTTTTATTAACGGCTTTTGTTCAATTATGCCATCTTTATCAGAATTATAGAAACTGTAAAGCTACCTTTGAGTCATTCATAACTAAGTATTTCATTGAACTTTCCATTTTAATTTGTGCTGTGCTCTTTTTTAGATCCGTTTTGGGGAGATCGGATATGTTTCATTTGCGCTATGGTATTCATGTTTCACTGTTGTTATTTTTAATTGTTAGCGTAAAATTATATTGGAATAGTGTATTTTGGACGAAACAACGGGTTAATACGATTGGTGTTGTTGCTCTCATATTAATTGGATACAGGATTTACGATAAAAAATTATTTTCAGAGATATTTCCAATTTCAAAACCTGATTCGACTTATGTTCCAAAAGAATACGTTAAAGCCCTGAAATATTGGAATGAGAATAATATCGAAAAATCAAATGTTTATTCTTTATCTTCTGAAGCATCGTGGTATTATTTTTTAAATCAACCGTGCCCCACACGTTTTCCAGTTACTTATTTCGCACAAAGAGAAGATTACCAAAAGCAACTAATTGAATCCTTACATAATAAGGAGGTGAAATTTATTCATATTGACCATTCATCCTATTTAACCTCACTAGACAGCATTCATATTTTTAATAGAATTCCGCTAGTTCACAATTACTTAGTAAATAACTACGTTTTAGATACGCTTATAGAGAAACAAGAAATTTGGAAACGAAAGTAAACTAATCCCTTATCAAGAACTGGTACTTATCAATATTCTTTAATGCGATACTTGTTCCTCTTGCAACTGCTCTTAAAGGATCTTCTGCAATGTGAACGGGAAGTTTTGTTTTGGCTGAAATTCTTTTGTCTAGACCACGTAACATTGAACCTCCACCAGCAAGATAAATACCTGTCTTGTAAATATCTGCCGATAATTCAGGTGGCGTCATCTCTAGAGCACTAAGAATCGCTTCCTCAATTTTAGAGATAGTTTTATCAAGTGCATGCGCAACCTCCACGTAAGAAACCATGATTTCTTTCGGTATACCTGTCATCAAGTCACGACCTCTAACAG
>CAZLVX010000015.1:536-9681 GCA_964562965.1 uncultured Lishizhenia sp. | reverse complement strand
CGGCGGTACGTTCACCCACAAGAATGTTGTGCTGACGACGCATGTATTCTTCAATGTCATTTGTGAAATCATCCCCGGCAATACGAATGGATTTATCACAAACTATACCTCCAAGGGCAATTACTGCAATTTCTGAGGTACCACCACCGATATCAATTATCATGTTCCCCATTGGTTCTTCCACGTCGATACCTATACCGATTGCTGCGGCCATAGGTTCATGAATGAGGTAAACTTCTTTTGCTCCAGCGTGTTCAGCTGAGTCGCGAACCGCACGTTTTTCTACTTCGGTAATACCGGAAGGGATACAAATCACCATACGCAGGGTAGGATTAAACAAACTTCTTCCTGGATTAATCATCTTAATCATTCCGCGAATCATTTGTTCTGCACTTTGGAAGTCTGCGATTACTCCATCTTTAAGTGGCCGGACGGTTTCAATGAGTTTGTGGGTTTTTCCATGCATTTGTTGTGCTTTTTTCCCGATAGCCACAACCTTTCCCGACTGAATGTCCTTTGCAACAATAGACGGTTCGTCAACCACAACCTTATCGTTCCAAATTATCAACGTATTGGCAGTACCTAAGTCTATGGCAATCTCTTGTGTTAAAAAGCTAAATAATCCCATTTCGTGTTCCCACTTTAAATAATAAAAGAGTCCTCTTTTTGCACTGTCGCCTAATCAAGACTCCGTATAAGTTGTAAAGATATAAAAGTTCAGTTGAATTTAAAAAATTAGTGTTTAAAATGACGTACTCCCGTAAAAACCATTGCCATATCGTTCTCGTTGCAATAGTCGATTGACAATTGGTCCTTCACAGATCCTCCAGGCTGAATGACTGCTTGAATACCTTCTTTACGCGCAATTTCCACACAATCAGGGAAAGGAAAAAACGCATCACTCGCCATAACAGCTCCGTTTAAATCAAAGTTGAATGCTTTTGCTTTGTGTATGGCTTGGGTTAATGCATCAACGCGCGATGTTTGTCCGGTTCCACTTGCCAAGAGCTGGTTGTTTTTCGCCAAAACAATTGTATTTGATTTCGTGTGTTTCACAAGTTTATTTGCAAATAATAAATCGGAAATATCATTTGAAGTTACCTGCCTTTTGGTTACCGTGGTTAAATTACTTTCGGTTTCAGTTTTAAGGTCCTTATCTTGCACCAAAAATCCATTGAGAGCTGACCTTACTTGTTTTTGACTAAATTCTATTTGTTTCTGAACTAATATTATTCGATTTTTCTTTGATTTAAGAAGTTCTAAACCTTCGGAATCATATCCTGGAGCGATCAATACTTCACAAAACAATTCGTTTACAAGCGTTGCAGTCTCCTTGTCAATGAAAGCATTTGAAATGAGAATTCCACCGAAAGCACTCACCGGGTCAGCAGCTAAGGCATCTTCATATGCTTCTTTGATGGTGTCCCTCGTAGCCAAACCACAAGCATTGTTGTGTTTGAGAATTGCAAATGTTGGTCCGTCCGTAGTAAATTCCCCAATCAAATTAACTGCAGCATCCACATCTAATAAATTGTTGTAGGACAATTCCTTCCCGTGTAATTTATCGAAAAGAGTGGAAAGGTCTCCATAGAACCAACCGCGTTGATGAGGATTTTCTCCATAGCGTAAAACTTCTGCTTTCTGCTCACTCAATTTCAAGTGTTTACTTTCATTTGCAGTGAAATAATTATGGATCGCGTTGTCGTAATGCGATGAAATATGAAAGGCTTCTGCAGCTAGGTTTTTTCGTTGTTCATAGGTGGTAGTGCCATGTTGACTTTTCAATAGCTCAAGCAGATGATCGTATTGACTTACAGAAGAAATGATGGCTACATCGTTGTAATTCTTTGCCGCTGCTCTAATAAGTGAAATACCTCCAATGTCAATTTTTTCAATAATGTCTTCATGTGTTGCTCCTGAAGCAACAGTTTCTTCAAAAGGGTAGAGGTCAACAATAACTAAATCAATTTGTGGAATGTCATGGGTTTCAATGGCAATTTGATCCTCGTTAAGGTTTCGTCTATTTAAAATACCCCCAAAAATTTTTGGATGTAAGGTTTTAACACGACCGCCAAGTATTTCCGGAAATTGCGTCAGGGTTTCTACGGGTGTCACCGGAAGTTGCAGCTCTTCAATAAATTTTTGGGTTCCCCCAGTGGAATACATTTCTACACCGTTGGCATGAAGCTCTTTTACGAGTTCGTCTAATCCTGATTTGTAATAGACTGAAATTAACGCTGATTTTATTTTTTTTGATTCACCCATAGTTTGAAAATAATGCGCAAAATTAAAGCAATTAACCGATTGCTTTTTGTTATTTCTATCAACAATTTAAAATAGTTTTCAATGTTAACTGAATGTTAAGAAAACCGTTTATTCAATTAACAAAAACATAACCTTTCATTCATTTAAGAATTATGGCAATACCCTTCCTTTGCAGCTGAAAATAATGCATATGAAAGAAATATTAAAGGGATTGATTTTTACTATTAGTTTTTGTGTTTCCGGCTTAACGTTTGGACAAAACGCAAGCATCAGCGGAGTTATTACAGACGCGCTGTCCGGAGAAAAATTATTTAGCGTTAAGGTGGTTATTCAAGGATTGGGTAAGGGAGCGACGACGGATTTGGAAGGAAAATATACCATAAAAGGTTTGACTTCGGGCGCATACAAGGTGGATGTTCGTTATAACGAATACAACAATTTGCTTTTGGATGTTGTGCTAAAAGAAAATGAGAACTTTACAATGGACTTGAAATTAGAGAAAGCCTCTCAGTTGGGGCCTGTAACCCTTCAAGGTAAAGTAAAACGAGACGGAACAGTCGATAATATCCGAATGATTCGTATGACGCCAAATAACATCAGTCTTATCAGTCGAGATGTAATTTCAAGAACTCCAGATTCAAAAGTTTCTGAAGTTCTGAAACGCGTGAGTGGTGCAAGTGTTCAGGATAATAAATTTGTTGTTGTGCGTGGTTTAAGCGATCGCTATAATTTTGCTTTAATCAACGGGGCTTCATTGCCAAGTTCGGAAACTGATAGAAAAGCGTTTTCATTTGATATTTTCCCATCTAGTTTTCTAGATAATTTGGTGATAATAAAAACAGCTACTCCGGATCTTCCAGGCGAATTTTCCGGGGGCGTAATAGACATAAATACATCTGAGCCAAAAGATACAAATTATCAAAACATTCAAATAGGTGGGGCCTTCAACGCAATAGCCACATTCAGAACTAATCAAACATACAGTGGTTCTGGAACCGATTTTATTGGTTTCGGAACAGGAGCTAGAGAGATTCCTCAAGGTTTGGCGAGCACTGAAGCTTTTGGTACAATGACTGCTGCTGATAAAGCGGAGCAAGCAAAATTGATGAATACATCTTGGGGAACCTCTCCTTCCCGCGCGTTACCAAATTTGTCGCTTCAGTATAATTTAAGTCATACAGTTGCTTTGAAAAAGAAGCGCACTTTGGGTATTGTGTTTGGATATATTTATCAAAACAACCAAAGTTTTAGTTTGAATACTCGTAGAGAATTTGAAGAGCAAGCAACCGGTGTTATCACTAAAAACGAATTGAAGGATTCAGTATTTACTAATTCAATATTAAACAGTGCAATGTTAAATTTGAAATATACTATCAATTCTAAAAATTCGATTTCATTTAAAAATTTATACTCCATAAATGCTGATGACCGATTGAGTATTCGTCAAGGAAAAAGAGATATGGATATTGAATCTGTTTACAATGAACGATCTACAAATATGTGGTATACCCAAAATAATTTATATACAACTCAATTGATAGGTTCTCATGAATTTAAAAATAAAATCAAAATTAATTGGAATGCGGGAATGAGTGATGTGCGAAGAGAAATTCCATTTTTGAGAAGAACGGTTTACCAACAAGTTGATACGACATTACCTTATTTTGCCGTTATTCAGAACAATGATATTACTACCCTTGGTGCCGGAAATATGTTTTGGTCAACTCTGTCTGAGGGAATCTATAATGCCAAATACGATGTCATTGTTCCTTTTGGTGGGGAGAAAAAAGAATATAAAATTAAGGTTGGAGGTTTGCATCAATTTCGATCTCGATCGTTTGCTGCAAGAAATTTAGGATTTTCAAAATACGATCCAGCGGGTAGTGCTAGTTTCAATTCTAATTTGCTTCTTTTGCCGGGTGATGAGATTTTTTCTCCAGATAATTTAGGATTAATGGCTGATGGACAAGGTGGATTCAAATTAGAAGAGGGGACAAATGTTGACGATAGCTACCAAGCTTCTTCATTTCTTAATGCAGCCTTCGGAATGGCAGATTTTAAATTTGGTGATAAATTCAAACTTGTAGGGGGAGCGCGCATAGAATCTTACAATCAGGTGTTCAACTATATTGAGTTTGGTAGCAACGAAGCTCAAAATTTGGACACTACGGTCGTCGACATATTGCCTTCAATTAATTTAATTTATTCATTATCAAAGAAAATGAATTTGCGAGCAAGTGCCTCAAGAACAGTATCAAGACCTGAATTCAGAGAGTTGGCACCTTTTATTTTCTATAATTTTATCAACGATAACTTGACCTCAGGAGATCCTACCTTACAACGGGCAAAGATCAATAATTTTGATTTGCGCTATGAAATATTTCCTGGTAAAGGTCAATTGTTTAGCGTATCGACTTTCTACAAGCAATTTTACAACCCAATTGAATTATTACTTCGAACAGGAACATCAGGACAACCGGAATTATATTTCGACAATGTTGGTAATGTTGTGAATTTCGGTGCTGAAATTGAATACCGCATGAATCTCGGGATTTTCAAGCCATCAGATTCTACAAGTTTCTTGAAAGACATTACCCTGTTTTTCAATGGATCTTATATAAAATCCACCATTGATTTAAGCGCATTTCCAGGATTAAATGAATATAATAATGGTTCTCGACCTCTTCAAGGTCAGTCGCCTTATATATTAAATGCAGGATTATTTTACAATGCGCCCAAAAATTGGAATTTCTCCGCATCATACAATTATGTGGCGCAAAGAATTGCGATTTCAGGAAGTACTCAAGAACCGAGTGTTTGGGAAAATGGTCGTCACGTCATAGATTTTCAAGTAACTAAAACTTGGAAGGAAAGACTCGAATTAAAGCTGAATGTCAAGGACTTGTTAGCTCAAGATCTTATTTTCTTTCAAGATATAAATAAGAACTACAAATTAGATAAAGGTATAGATAGTGAGTGGCAAAGTATTACCTTCGGTCAAACAGTGTCGCTAAGTTTGAAATATACTTTTTAATAGTTACGATCTTCCACAAAAAAAGCTGTCTTCGGATGGCTTTTTTGCTTTTTCAATATTACCAAATTGTTTAGAAAGCTTAACAAAGACTTAACGAACATTTAAGGATGTTGTAACTCTGTGCACCTGAGTTCATCGGAACTTTGTACCGATAAAAACTAAATTAAAATGAAAAAGATTTACACCACTTTAGCCGCTGCACTTTTAACGGCGTCGTCGTTTGCCCAGGATGCATTTTGGACACCGACAACTTACAAAGGTGCGTTTCCAGTGACGGACAACACACCAACTACAGATTGGACCTCAGGATGGTCAAATTTTGATCCTGAAAATACAGTTTACCCTGCAACTACTCAAACTGTCTCTACAGACATTACAACCAATACGACTTGGTCGGGAGTGATTTTGTTGCAAAACAAAGTGTATGTTAAAAATAATGCAACTTTAACCATAGCGCCTGGAACGGTTATCAGAGGTGATAAAGCGACTCAAGGTTCTTTGATTATTACGAGAGGAGCAAAAATAAACGCGCAAGGAACAGCTTCACAACCTATCGTTTTTACATCCAACGAAGCAGTTGGTTTTCGAAACGAAGGAGATTGGGGTGGAATCGTTTTACTTGGTTTAGCTAGAAACAACCAGCCTGGTGGCGTAGCAAATATTGAAGGGATTGTTCCAACAACGGATACACAATATGGTGGTGCGTTCGATAATGATAATTCAGGAACGATTAAATATGTTCGAATTGAATTTGCTGGAATTGCTCTTGAGCCAAATAAAGAAATTAATGGTATTACTTTCGGTTCAGTTGGTTCAACAACAACCGTTGATTATGTTCAAGTTTCATTTTCTGGTGATGATTCATTTGAATGGTTTGGTGGTACAGTAAATTGTAAGCACCTTATCGCATACCGAGGATTGGACGATGATTTCGATACGGATTTTGGCTATAGAGGAAAAGTGCAGTTTGCACTTTCTATTCGTGATAAAGATATGTCTGATGCTGCGGGAGACTCTAATTCATTTGAATCGGATAATGATGCTGCAGGTTCTAACGCACAACCGTTAACAATGCCAATTTTTTCGAATGTTACTTTGGTTGGCCCTAAAGGAAATGGATCGGTTACACTCCCAGTTGGCGAAAAATTTGAAAAAGCTTTCCGTTTAAGAAGAAACACATCGACTTCAGTTTTTAATTCATTAATTACCGGTTGGGAAAAAGGATTGTCTATTGAAGGAGCTCCAGTAGTTGATAACCTAAACGGAGATACAATGGTAATTGCCAATAATATTTTCACGAATTTTGCAACTCCAAGCTGGACTGCCACCAATACCAATACAGTATTAAATACAGGTGGATCTACTACCTCTTGGTATCAATCATGGTGGTCTGTTGACGCAAATGATTCAACAGCGACCTTAGCACAGGTTAATTGGGTGAATTTATTTCCGTCTTTAGGTACAACTCCAGATGCAAGATTAGTAGGAGGTTCAGTAGCTGCTTCTGGAGCGACTTTTACAAATCCTAAATTTTACAGTGTGGTAGCTCCAACAGTTGCAACTACCTCATTTAACTATTGTCAAGGAGCTTCTGCAACACAATTATCAGCTACTGCTTCAACAGGAAACACATTAGCTTGGTATGATGTCGCAACTGGTGGAACTGCACTTTCTGGCGCTCCTTCACCAAGCACAACGGCACCGGGAGTTTACACGTATTATGTAAGTCAAAAAAATGCAGCTGGAGATGAGAGTCCACGCGTTGCAATTACTGTAACAGTTAACGCGCTTCCTTCAACACCAACGATTACAGCAGGTGGAGCAACTTCTTTTTGTACAGGTGGAAGCGTTGAATTAACATCATCTGCTTCAACAGGAAATATTTGGTCAACAAACGCAACAACACAAGCGATTACTGTAACTTCTTCTGGTTCCTACTCCGTAACTGTTACTGATAACAATGGATGTTCAGCATCTTCTGCAGCAACAACTGTAAACGTTAGTAACGCACCGGCTCCTACTGTAACAGCCTCAGCAACGCAAGCTTGTTCAGGAGATGTTGTTACATTAACTTCTTCAACTGCAGACTCGTATGCTTGGTCAAATGGCGCCACAACGCAATCGATTCAGGTTTCTGCTTCAGGAAATTATTCAGTTATTACAACTAATGCGGATGCTTGTGCAGGTGTTGGAACGTCAAACACAGTAAACGTAACGTTCACAGCGACTCCAACTGCAGCTGGTTCATTTACTTCAAATGGTAACATAGTTACGTTTAGTAATACGTCTACAGGTGCGTCTTCTTACTCATGGAATTTTGGAGATTTCTCTAATTCATCGGCAGCGGCTCCGGTACATGCTTACGCTGTTGACGGTACATACCAAGTTGTTTTAACGGCAATTAATGGTAACTGTACAGATACAGTAACATTTAATGTTGTAATCAATACTTCATCATTGAATGAAATGACAGGTGTTGAACAAGTGAAATTATATCCTAATCCAACTAATGCAAATGCGACACTGCAGTTTGTAAATAATTTAGGAACTGAAACGACAATCGCACTTCAAGATCAGTTTGGAAGAATTTTGGAGAGCAATACGACTTCTAACATTGGATTAAATGAAGTTACAGTAAATACATCAACGCTTAGTGCAGGTCTTTATCAAGTGGTATTGACGAATGCTTACGATAGCGTTATATTAAAATTAATCGTAAATAAATAATATAAATAAAGAGACCGGGTTGGGAAACTGACCCGGTTTTTTTTACTTCTGCCACTATGGAAAATCTTAAAGGCCATACGATCTTGTTAGTTGACGACGAAGCGGATATTTTGGAATTCCTATCCTATAACATTCGAAAAGAAGGGTACAAAGTCTTTACAGCTTCCAACGGTGAAGAAGCGATTAAAATGACACAACAAATCAGTCCATCTTTAATTCTTCTAGATGTGATGATGCCGAAAATGGATGGCATTGAAACGTGTCAAGTGATTAGAAAAGATTTGAATTTATCCCAACCAATTATTGCTTTCTTAACTTCAAGGGCAGAGGATTATGCTCAAATTGCGGGTTTTGAAGCTGGTGCAGATGATTACATTACAAAACCAATCCGACCTCGTTTATTGATTACAAAAATTGAAAGTTTATTGCGACGATTAGATAAATCCAAGGGAATAGAGGTTGAAGTAGGTGAAAGTTCGGTGAAAATAGACCGTGAAAAGTACATGGTGGAAATTGAAGGAAATCAGTTGGTGCTTCCGAAAAAAGAATTCGAACTTTTAGAACTTTTGGCTAGCAGGCCAGGAAAAGTGTACAACAGGGATCAGATACTTGCTATTGTTTGGGGAAATGAAACTATAGTGGGCGAACGAACAATTGATGTTCACATTCGAAAATTAAGAGAGAAATTAGGAGATCATTACATTAGAACAATTAAAGGTGTAGGGTACACGTTTAACGATAAATAAAGAATATTTGTCGAAGTTTTAAATGATTTTTTAATAATTTAGCTAAGGTTCAACAGCGTTGAACTTTTTTGTTTTTATGGCACAATATTTGTTAATTGGTTTACGCTAAAACATACTACTTGAACATCACTAAAACCTTGTTTAAGTGTAAAGCATAATTAAATCACAAATACTTTTTTCATCAATGAGCCCCGTAAAGGGGCTTTTTGATTTTCATAACCTACGTTAATTCGCAAACTACAATAGAATGTTTATTTTTGATCAGTCAACACAATAGATTTATGGAAAGAAGAAGTTTTGTTGGAAAATTAACCTTAGGCTTGAGCGCGGCTATCTCGGCGTCTTTGGCGGAGAGGGCGGACAGAAGCAACTG
>CAZLVX010000015.1:0-526 GCA_964562965.1 uncultured Lishizhenia sp. | reverse complement strand
AATGACAAACAAGAAAATAATACACCAACCATGATAAAAAAAATTAGACCATTAGGATTTCAGTGGGAGACCTTAGATCCTTTTTTATTTTGTGTTCATCACGAAGATTTTTTTCCTAAAGGAAATGATGATTTAGGACCAGACCCTACTTATTTTAACGGTAGACATATGGGCCAAGATTTCATAGTTAAAGATGGTTTTAGGATGTATCATGGTATGAAGGTTCCTGGATTCCCTGGTCATCCTCACAGAGGATTTGAAACGATTACGGTGGTAAGAAAAGGATTAGTAGATCACACTGATTCAACTGGAGCAGCAGGAAGGTATGGCAATGGAGATGTTCAATGGATGACAGCAGGTAAAGGTGTTCAGCATGCAGAAATGTTTCCTTTGTTAAATTCCCAAGAAGATAACCCCTTGGAGCTTTTTCAGATTTGGTTAAATCTACCAATGAAAAGCAAAATGGTTGCCCCACATTTTAAAATGCTCTGGTCTGAAAATGTTCCGAAATACACTGTAAATGAAG
>CAZLVX010000014.1:0-28706 GCA_964562965.1 uncultured Lishizhenia sp. | reverse complement strand
TCGAAACATCTACACCGTCTTCGTTATTCCCGTGGCCGTTGTTACCATTTCCACTTGTGCCTGTTCCAGAATTACTTCCACCTTGTGCGCCTGAGCCATTATTACCCGTATTGCCTGTTCCGTTTTCCGTAGAACCATTTGAATTCGAATTGGTGCCAGAATTTGCCCCGTTTCCGGTGGATTCATCGTCAACATTGCCACTTTGATCAGGTGTTCCATTTGGCCCTCCGCTACCTTGTCCTGGGTTCGAAACATCTACACCGTCTTCGTTATTCCCGTGGCCGTTGTTACCATTTCCACTGGTACCTGATCCGATATTTGTTCCATTCGAACCAGATGCATTACCACCCGTTCCGTCTGAATTGTTATTACCATTATTTCCGGAACCATTGTTTCCATTATTCACGTTCGGACATGGGCCTAAAACATCCCCGTGTGCTTGGTGTGCAGGCCATGCAGATAAAGGTATCTCCAATTGTTGAGGATTGCCCGTATTTCCCGGAGGATAGTGGCAGATGATAATCTTCTCCTCTGTATTTCCTGAATTACCCCCGTTATTTGAACCGTTATTACCAGAGTTTCCGTTTGAACCATTGTTTCCATTGGTCACATTTGGACATGGTCCTAAAACATCCCCATGTGCTTGGTGTGCTGGCCATGCAGATAAAGGAATCTCCAATTGTTGAGGATTGCCCGTATTTCCCGGAGGATAATGGCAAATGATAATCTTCTCTTCTGTATTTCCTGAATTACCCCCGTTATTTGAACCGTTATTACCAGAGTTTCCGTTTGAACCATTGTTTCCATTGGTCACATTTGGACATGGTCCTAAAACATCCCCATGTGCTTGGTGTGCTGGCCATGCAGATAAAGGAATCTCCAATTGTTGAGGATTGCCCGTATTTCCCGGAGGATAATGGCAAATGATAATCTTCTCTTCTGTATTTCCTGAATTACCCCCGTTATTTGAACCGTTATTGTTCACTGGAATTACGTAGTTGATGGTTACTGTTTTAGTATCTGAACCACATGCATTGGATGTGGAAATAACCAAAATATTTACCCCTTCAGAGAGACTTAAATTGGCACTCAAATTCGTACCCGTCAATGAAAACGGTGTCTGAACTCCATTTAATGTGAACGCAATTGCACTTTGTACGCTATTCGTAACAGTGCCTGAGAATGCATAAGTGCTTGTACTAACTGTTTGCATTGCATTTCCTGATAGTGCGATTACTGGAGCAACACAATTGTTATATGTAACAATAACCGTCTCCGAAGCATTACCGCAAGCATTGTTTGCAGTAAGAACAATTACATTTGATCCTGGAACTAGTGTTAAATTTCCTCTCAAGGTATTTCCAGTCTTCGAAACTGATGCTGCATTTCCATTTAACGTTACAGAATAATTGGTAGCACTCAAAACTGTAGCTTCAAAGGCTAAACCTGCCCTAGTTGCGGTTGTGCTTTGTGTAGGATTCAAAATTGTTACAGTCGGTGGTGTACATGCTACTCTTGTTAAAGAAACAGTTTTAGTATCCATACCGCATGCATTTGTCAACTTTATTGTCAGTGTATTCAGGCCTTCAACAAGTGATAAATTTCCTGATATAACATCGGCATTTAAATTTGAGTTTACTGTTTGTCCGTTGAGTGTCACAAGTACTTGATTCAACGAAGCAATATTCGTTACACGTGCGCTGAAAGTAGTTTGTGCATTGTTGACTGAAATTCCTGCACTAGGTGTCAAGATGCTTAATGTCGGAGCTTCACAATCGCGATAATTAACGGTAATTGTTTTGGAAGCATTTCCGCAAGATTTTACAGCCTTAACTACAAAAGTATTCACCCCTGGAATAAGAGAAACTGCGCTAGTCAATTGGCCATTAGAAAAATTGAATCCAATATCTTGACCATTTCGTGTAACTGTAATACCAATAGCCTCTGACATATTCGTAATAGCAGCGGTAAGTATGTACGAGTTATTAGTAGTTTCATTCGTGCTAGATGTAATGTCTACAAGAGGTGAAAGACAATTGTCATATTCCACAAGAATTGTCTCTACATCTGTGCCACAGGTATTTGTTGCCGACAGCGTAATCGTATTAACACCTGGTCGTAACGTGAGTGATGCATCAGCTGTTTTCGATCCATTGGCGCCAGCAGTGAAATTAAATGCACTCACCTCAACACCATTCAATTGGATTTTGACGTTGTTTTTAGCTTGAACATTATCAATTTTTGTTCTCAATCTAAGAAGTGCACTTGTTACTTTCGAATTTTGAGTTGGACTAGTAACAGAAATAATTGGTGCATTACAGGTTTGGTAATTGACCGTAGTGACTTCAGTGTCCGTTCCGCATGAATTGGTTATACGAAGTGTGATTGTGTTCAATCCCGAAGAAAGCGTCAAGTTTGCCGTAACTAAACCATTTGTTAAGTTGAAGTTTCTTGTAGCGATTCCATTAATATCAAGACTAATTTGCTGATTTGATGAAACACCTGTTACATTCGCTCTAAGCTGTAAGTTTGAATTATTGACTGTTGTACCTGAAGCTGAAGGAGAGAGAAACATTGCGGTTGGTGCGATACAGTTGTCATAGGTCACATTGGATTCTATTGTGCCGTTGCCACAAGCATTGGATAGCTCAATTCTAAAATTATTTAGTCCAACATTAAGATTTATGTTCGCTTGAATGACTCCATTTTGGTTGTTATATGAAAAATTAGACAAGGCATTTCCGTTGGCATAGATTTTAATAGCAGACTTACTTTGAATTCCACTAACGATAGCTCCTAATACAAATGCAGGTGATTTTACAATAGTTCCTGTAGGATTTGGATTAGTGAAAGATCCACCAGGTAAACTACAGTTATTATAAATTACCGTAAAGGTCTTTGAATCTGTACCACAACGATTTCTGGCTTTTATTGTAAATGTATTCACTCCAGGAACCAATGTTACGGAAGCTCGCCCTTGTTTTGATGACGTATTAAAATTGAAAAAGACAGGTACATTATTTCCATTAAGCACCTGAAGTGCATTTTGAGAAGTTATTTCGGTTGCACGGAAATCTATATCAAATTGAGGGTTGGTAACGGTAAAGTTTGAAGAATTTGCAATAGTGATAACTGGAGGTGGACAACTAGAAGTAAAACCATTCACGTTACCATTTGAGCTATTGCCAACACTATAGTCACCGTTCACACGGCCTCTAAATCGGAATTGCAAATACAAAGATGTGTAATGATATAGATCGTTTTTTGGACGAACAGTTGATTGCACAGCATCAAAATCATCTGCTAAAGTAAAAGTGGTTTTATGTTCAATCCCAAAAGTTGTTCTTTTACCAATATGATAACCCAATCCAAAACCTAAACTCGGCATGAAATTGACATTGTACTTTTTATATCCATCTAAAGGTGTCTCATAGCTATCGTCAAATGTAATTCCACCGAGGCCGTTTGGTCCATATGAATAAGGATTTGCACCCAACAGAATTTCGCTCGAATCCGTAAGGTTACCTTTTGTTTGATTCCAAGTTATTCCAACTCCACCGAACACATAAGGATCCCAACCAGTGCGTTGAGTAATTGCATTCAAATGAATCGCAAGCTCAAGGGCTAACCGATGAATATTTGATTTGAAATTGTGATATGTATAACCAGGAGTTGATTGATAACCATAAAGCGCATTATCTTGTGTTAAACCCGAAAGCGCCGTTGAATCTTTGTCTTGTCCATACCAATTTCCATTGAGGTACCTTCCACGAATATCAAAAGATAAGGGTCTACCGTAGTTATAATTGTAGGATTTTCCTAAAGTTAATCCCCATCCTCCTCCAACTTGATATTTCAAATCAGTTGAGTGCCAAGTACCTCCTCCGTTAAATCCTAAAAACCATTTTGATGAATTATCATAATCGACACGAACCGTTTGGCTGATAGAGAGAAAAGAGACAGTAAAAAATAGCAGAGAAAAGTAAATATTTTTCATATAGTTGATTTAGGATATGGAACATTTCCATTATTATGCCAAAAGTCTAAAAAAAAGTTAACTATAGCAACATGTTAAAGAGAATAGATAATAAATTGACTGAAAATAAAAGGAATTGAAGCGAATGTTAAAATTATGTTAATACAAACTTAGAAAAAAGAAAGCTTACTTAACCTCACAATTTTCATCATTCCAGTTGATTTATTGAGCTGAATAAATGAACTCAAAATTGCAGTTTTTGGATCATAAATTAATTGCAGATCTTCAACAAAAGATCCTGATTTATAGGAATGCTTTTCGATTAGATTTCCGAGTTCATCGTATCGAAAAACTTGCTCTTCAATAGGTTTTTCTGAATTGTTATAATGAACCCCCATAGACTTCAATAAGCCTTTTTCATTGTAGGTGTATTTTTTAGTTTGTTGCGCATCCGACATTTTAAGACGTTGTGTTCGCGAAAGCAGATACCCATCTGGATTCCGTTCCTCTGTTTCCTCCATGTATGGTAAATTATAGCTATTAAGGTAAATCTTTTTTTCTCCAACAGGTAATTTTTGGTAGGTATACAGCTCAGTGTTTACAAGTACTGTTTTTTCGAGTTCCCCACTTCTACTCAAAATGTCTTTTCTTTGCTCAAGCTTAACTAATTTTTCCTCCTCGTTGAAAATCAAATAATTTGCCGTTAATCCTCCAGATTCATATCTACCAAAATAAACCAACTTACTATTCGCGTTGTATTGAAAAGACTGATAAATAGTGTCTTTTTTATCTGCTTCCGTTTTTGTTTCTGTTATTTTAATAACTCTCCCTAAGCTATCAAATTCAATTCGATAATAATCTTTACTCTCTCTAATAATATCCCCAGGTTTTTTAATCGATACTTTTCCTTCTAGCGATTTCAATCCGCTTGTTCGAACAAAAACGGCATTGAAAAAAGGAATATCCGTAAATGCTTGACCTTCTTGATTCAATATCATTTGGGATGTAGAATCAACGCTACAAAAGATAAAGAAAGTAAGAACTAGTATATATTTCAACTTACAGTTTTTCTAAAATCGATTTCCAACTTGCTTCTTTAGCAATAATGCCTGACAATTCAGCCACAGGGACTCTCTCTTGTTTCATGGTATCTCTATTTCTTATTGTAACAGTATTGTGCTCGAGGGTTTCATGGTCAACCGTAATCGAAAAAGGAGTTCCAATAGAATCTTGTCTTCGGTAACGACGACCAATTGCGTCTTTTTCATCGTACTGAACATTAAATTCTAACTGAAGTGTCTTTTGTATTT
The DNA here is from genome assembly GCA_964562965.1 of uncultured Lishizhenia sp. Lineage (GTDB taxonomy): Bacteria > Bacteroidota > Bacteroidia > Flavobacteriales_D > Crocinitomicaceae > UBA952. The sequence goes on along the minus strand of CAZLVX010000014.1, from coordinate 23,420 downwards.
CTCGGGCCTTTTCAGGTAGACCATCTTTCTTTACTAGGGGAAGAATAGCGGCCTTATATGGTGCAAGAACCGGCGGAATGCTCAATACGGTTCGTTCTGAACCGTCCTCTAGCACTTCACTTTTCAATGCTGCGCTCAAGACAGCTAAAAATAGTCTGTCCAAACCAACGGATGTTTCTATGACAAATGGAATATAATTTTGATTCAATTCTGGGTCAAAAAACTGCAATTTTTTTCCAGAAAATTTTTCATGTTGTTTCAAGTCGAAATCTGTACGAGAATGAATTCCTTCCAATTCCTTAAAGCCCATTGGAAAATTAAACTCTATATCACAAGCTGCGTTTGCATAGTGCGCTAACTTCAAGTGGTCATGAAACCTATAGTTCGAATCTCCTAAGCCTAAATTTTTATGCCATTTTGTGCGCAGATCTTTCCAATAGTCGTACCATTCCATTTCTTGACCTGGGCGCACAAAAAACTGCATTTCCATTTGTTCGAATTCGCGCATTCTAAAAATGAATTGACGCGCAACAATTTCGTTACGAAAAGCTTTTCCAATTTGCGCTATTCCAAATGGGATTTTCATTCTTCCAGACTTCTGGACATTCAAAAAATTAACAAATATTCCCTGCGCTGTTTCTGGACGCAAGTAGATTGTAGATGCATCTCCTGCTACCGAACCTAATTCCGTTGAAAACATTAAATTGAATTGCCGCACTTCCGTCCAATTTTTTGAACCAGAAATAGGACACACAATCTCTAAATCAATAATTAATTGACGAACCCCTTCTAAATCATTCGCTTCCAGTGCACTTTTCATTCTCGCTTCAATTGAATCAATTTTTTCTTGATTTCGAAGTACATTTGGATTGGTAGCTAAAAACTGATTCTCATTGAATTCACTGCCAAAACGTGTTCTAGCCTTTTCAACTTCTTTGTTGATTTTTTGACGAATTTTCTCAATATGCTCCTCCAATAAAACATCTGCACGGTATCTTTTCTTCGAATCTTTATTGTCGATGAGTGGGTCATTGAAAGCATCCACATGTCCTGAAGCTTTCCATGTAGTAGGATGCATAAAAATTGCTGCATCTATACCAACTATATTTTCGTGCATTTGCACCATTGCTTTCCACCAATAGGTTTTGATGTTGTTTTTAAGTTCTGCACCCAGTTGACCGTAATCATATGTTGCTGCAAGTCCATCATAAATTTCAGAAGAAGGGAAAACAAACCCGTATTCTTTTGCATGAGAAATGATGTCTTTAAGTCGATCCTGATTTTGTTCCATGATGCAAAGATACACGCTAAGTTTATGGAAAAATCACTCTGAAAAAGGAATTTTAACAATTGGAATTTAACAATTCACAAAACGGGGAGTTTCATCTAATATTTTTGACCTAAATTTGATGTTATGCGCTTGTATTTGAACTCTTCTGAATTTATTGATACGAATCAACCAATTGATGTCTCCATTCCAATTCGTTCAGATAATGATCATGTGAGGGCATGGTATGTGGATCCGCCAAAATTTGAAATAGTAAGGGCAAATGGTTTTATTGGTTCCGTGGCAGAAGGAGGCTCAACGAATTTTAGAGATGTTTTTTTTAATCCACACGGCCATGGCACACACACGGAATGTTTAGGGCATATTTCAACGGAAGTTTACTCAATCAACCAACATCTAAAATCTTTTTTCTGGAAAGCGAGTTTGGTCAGTGTAACTCCAGATTATCTTGAAAATGGGGACACAATTATCAAAAGAAAACACATTGAAAATCATATTAATAGTTCATTTTCTGAAGCTGTTTTAATTCGTACGATACCAAATGATTGGTTGAAAATGTCTAAGGATTACTCCAACTCCAATCCTACTTATTTTGATTTGGATATTATTCCATTGCTAGATCAATTAGGAACCAAACACTTCTTAGTGGATTTACCCTCCGTAGATCGAGAAGAAGATGAGGGAAAGTTAGCATTTCATCATGCCTTTTGGAAGGTGCCAGAAAACCCAGATTACACGCGAACCATTACCGAACTTATTTTTGTTCCAAATTCAGTCGTCGATGGAGAATACCTACTTGAACTCCAAGTTGCCGCCTTCGAAAATGACGCAAGTCCGAGTAGGCCAATACTTTACCGCATAGAGAAATAAGCAAAAAAAAAGCTGCCTTTTCAGACAGCTTAAATTCTATATTTTGAATCTTACTCCTTGATAATTCTAATTGACTCCACGCCATTGGCATGAGCAACGTTTACAAAGTAAATTCCCGCTTTCAAAGCACTCATGTCAAAATTCTCTTGATTTTGTCCAATGTTTCTTTTAGCAAGTACTTTACCTTCAACATTTGTCAGGGTAATATCAGATGCATTTATCAGAGATTGCAAACCATTAACGGCAACCTCATTTCTTGCAGGGTTCGGAAATGCTGACAATACCGAATTTCCATTTTCCTCTAAAAATGCTCCGTTGTTACTAACAACAATTTTATAACCTGTAAAAGAAGTAGATTGAGTTACTGGTGTTGGCGGTAAACCTGGGAATAGCGTTACAAGTACCGTTACGTCAATAAATATCTCAACATTATACGTATTAACCGTTGAGGTAGTTCCATATACTGTTGCACATCCTTGAGTTCCACCTGTGTAGGTGCAATTTGCAGCATTACAGTTGTACAGATATTCTGTAGGCAATCCTGTTACATCCGTTACGTTGTAGGATTGAATAGGCGAGCCAACAAACTGACCAGAAGGATCTAAATCAGCCGTTACAGTTGCTGGAGCTTTAAAGTTCAACACTGCTTCGTAATAAACACCAGCCGTAGCGGGAGGAAAATTAGTTACTGTATCAGGCCACGCACCGTATACTGAATCTGCATACTGAGGATCTGGCGTACATTGTGGTTGTGCATATGCTACCATAGAAGCAAAACCAATTGATAAAATTGAAAGTAAAGTTTTTCTCATAATCTAGTTTTAAATGTTAGTCCAAATGTACATATTTTTTGATTTCAATAATAGCGATTTGTAAAATTGAATGTATGTCCTAATTATTTAACAGCCAATTAAAAGGTAATTTAGGTAACTTTGAGGATGATTCTATATAATGTAACTGTATCCATTGATGCCTCTGTTTCAGAGGAGTGGTTGAATTGGATGAGGTCAACACACATACCGGAAGTTTTAGAAACTGGCTGTTTTATGGAATGTCGCTTGTCTAAGATTCACGGGGAAGAAGATGGCGGCAGAAGCTATTCTATACTTTATTTATGTCCGAATCAAGAAACTTTGGATCATTATCAATTGCACTTTGCGCCCGCACTTCAGGCATCACATACCAAACGATTCGAAGGTAAATTTGCGGCATTTAGAACCTTTCTCACGGTAATAGAAGAATTTAAACCATGCAGGTAAGAGCCAAAAAACACCTTGGACAGCATTTTCTGAAGGATGAGAAAATTTGCGAAAGAATATCGTTAACATTTTCAAGACATCAAAATTGTCACCATGTGTTAGAAATCGGACCCGGAATGGGAGCGCTTTCTCATTATTTATTTCTTCAAGAAGATTTGAATGTGATATTAATGGACATTGACGAAGAATCGGTAAATTTTTTACACGAAAAGTATCCAGAAAAAAAAGAGCAAATCCTGTACGGTGATTTTTTACGATTACATCCTGACACTTATTTTCCCAATGTAAATTTTTCCGTAGTTGGGAATTTTCCGTATAACATTTCTTCTCAAATTCTTTTTAAGTGTTTAGAGTTCCGTAACCGCATACCTGAAATCATGGGTATGTTTCAAAAAGAAGTAGCGGTGAGAGTTGCAGAGAAACCAGGCTCAAAGGAATATGGTATCACTAGTGTGTTATTACAAGCATTTTACGATATAGAGTATTGTTTTACTGTCGATGAGCACGTTTTTTCTCCTCCGCCAAAGGTTAAATCAGGTGTAATTCGCTGTACTCGAAACAATAGGGAATCTCTTTCTTGTGACGAAAGATTGTTTTTCCAGGTTGTAAAAATGGCCTTTAACCAAAGAAGAAAAACATTAAGAAATTCATTAAAACAGTTACTAAAAGGTCATGAATTGCCAGTAAAATTTCAACAAGAACGTCCGGAACAACTGAGTGTTTCAGACTTTGAAGAACTAACTTTATTTATTGAATCCATTAAGGCGTAAACATATCTCCCTCATTCTTCTTGGGTACTTCTCTTCCGTTGTAGAATAATTTGCGAACAGATTCTTTACCTCGGTTATCATAAATAATCAACCAACCGTGTTTTATACCATTTTTATAGTTTGTTTCGTAAATCAAATTTCCACGTCTTCCAAATTGCTTCATAGTACCATGTAATTTTCCCTTTTTGTAGGGTGAAATTATTGTTGGGATTTGACCTCCGGGATAATAATCAACCCAAACACCATTTTTTAATCCATTGCTGTATTTTCCTTGGGCCTTTACCATGTAATCAAGCTGAGAATAAGCTGTAAAATCTCCATGTAACTCGCTGAGTTTTTCCTTCATTCCCATTACAGCTATACCATTTGCGTAATTCTTTCTTGTGACAATTTTATAATTACTAATTTGCATCAAGCGGCCATTATCATAATATTCCTTCCACTCTTTAACCCTCAATCCCTCCTTGTAATATCCTTCTGAAGTTTTCACCTTATTTGGGTTGTAAGAAACCCATGCACCATTGAGTTTTCCGTCTTTGAAATTCGCCAGATTCTTTATTATTCCGCTATCCCAATAATTTTTCCAAAGTCCTATTTCTTTGCCATTTTTATAATCACCTTCCATCAACAAAGTTCCGTTTTCATACCATGTCTTCCAATTTCCATCTTTTTGATCGTTCACAAAATTTCCGAGGCGGTAATCTTGACCATTTTCATAGAAATAGTGCCATTTACCCGTTTTTTTACCGTTATCGAAATGAGCTTCATAGGATATTCCACCATTCGGATAATAATACACCCATTTGTTATGTTGTTTATCGTTATTGAAATCTCCAAGCATTTCAGGTTTTCCATCGGGAAAATTCCAAACCCATTTCCCCGTTTTCATTCCCATGGTGTAATGTCCTTTGGTATTTAAAAGAGTATCATTATAAAAGACTTCATAAGCGCCATGGAGTGAATCATTGGAATAACTCATTCGTTTCTCAATCCCGCCGTCTATGGTAAAAACTATCCACTCACCAGATTTTTTACCCAATTCAAAATTACCTTTAACCGCTAAAGCCCCATTAGCAGTTCTTTCCTCAAAATATCCTGACTTTAAACCGTTAACGAAAGTGTAATTCTCCTTGATTCTTCCCGATACGTAATAGGATTTCAAAAAGCCATTTCCATCTTTAATTGTTTGAGTGTGAAGCGAGTCTTCTTCCCAATAATTTATTAAATAAGTCGTATCATTTTGAACATGCTCAACGGATTTTGCTCTGCCATCGATGTAGAAATATTCCCATTTCCCCTCTGGACTTCCTAAAACGTAATTTCCTGATATTAAAAGTCTGCCTTTATCATCAAATTCTTTAAATATACTATCTGGCACATTGAATGTAAAATATGCCAAAGTTTTCATCTTGCCATTTGGATGATAGGTAATTTGCTTGCCATGAATTCTGTTTCGGTAATACATGCGGTCTTCTTCCAAAACTCCATCATAGGAATAAAAGGACCATTTGCCGTGTTTTTCGGTTTTATTTAAAACAATTTTATCCTCATTTATATAATACGATCCTGTAGCTTGAAGATGTTTGTTACCTGAATCCCAAAAAATACGAACCTTAGGTCCAAGATTTTCTTTTTCTACCTTTTGCGCAGTTGAGAATAGTCCGAAACAGAAAATAAAAAGTATTAATTGTAATAAGCTCTTCATTGAGATAGATTAATTGATGAACTTTCGAATCGTTACAAAACTTTATTTACATATTGAATAATAAGAAATATCCCTATAAGCGTAAACACTATTCCTATTAATTGATTGATCCCTTTCAACAGTGAATTTGTCACCAAGGGACGAAGGCTTTTTGCCAGTATTATTTTTGTTAAATCAACCAGAATAAAGGTAGACAATAGCACTCCAAGAAAATAATACACCTCTATATCGCTATCTGAATCGGTAAGGGTTTGAGCAAGCGACATTACGCTGAGCCAATAGAATACCACAAAAGGATTAGCAAAATTCAAAATAAATCCTTTCAAGCTTAAAAGCAAATGATGTTTAGTTTGTATTGCATTTTCATCACCTTTAGTTGCAGAAAGAATTTCCACTTTTTTAAAGAAATTAAAGACCCCGTAAACAATAAAAATTAATCCACTAACAAAACGAAAAAGTAATTTATGATCCCCTGAATCAAGTGAGCGCAATTCCAAGAAAAATATAGAGGCGAATACAATGTATATTAAATCACTGAGCAGAACCCCAAAATTAAATGATAAGGCAGCACGAATGCCTTTTGTAATACTCGTTTCTAGCAATGAAAAAAATATTGGGCCAGGAATAACGCTTAATAAAAATCCTATACCTATGGCTTGAACATAAAATTGCATACTCAAAAATATGTACAATTCTGATGATTATTTTAATAAAAATATAATGATTCCAATATTCAATTGTGAATAATTCAAGTAAACTCTTTACCTTTGCGGAGTAAATAATTACCCTTAACATGAGAACTGCAACTGCAAACATTAAATTAGATGAAATAATTGCTAAAGTTGAAAAGAAAGGTATCGAAGCCACTGGTTTGGTAGCTGACTTGAAATCTTTACGTGAATTAGCGTTGCAAGAACAAGACCCATTGGTTGTTAAAGTATTGCGTCTTACCTACGAATTTCTTGAGGAAAACAAATGTTTTGACGTTCAAGCGCAGTACGAGGAAGACGAAGAAGGAAATGAATATCCGGTGGAAGAAATTGAGGACAAAGAAAACTTATTGTATCTGCTCAACTTGTTAAAAAACGCAGATCACAAGATAAATCGTGAGGAAATTAAGGATTACCGATCAGCTCTAAAGACAGAATTATATTAATTCTGAAAAAAATATTTTTTTCAAGCAACTTTTATTAGTATACCAACGTCATTAGATTGTCGAACAAAAACGTTTGTTCACTTTTGGTTTTATTTAACTTGCAGATGCCTGAAAAGAATTTAAGCGTGGTTTCTTTCATTCTTTTCAGGCTTTTTTATTTTAATTACTTACAATATTGGCAGTAAAACGCGGATTTATTGTGTGTGAAATCAATAGTTGAATCAATCATCTCCGAGTATATTTCTTGAACAAACTCCTTTACTTGTTCGGAAATTTCATTTATACTTTGGTTTTCTTTTCCACATAAGGGATATTTTCCTTTGGCGTCAATTAAAGAGATGATGAGTACTTCATCTGGTAAAATGCCATACTTTTCTTCAAACATTAATGCGTAAAAAGCCAACTGAAGTGCGTGTTTTGTTTTTTTAAAATTTAACTTTTCACTTCCTTTTTTTCGACCAATGGTTACGTTTTCTTTCGTTACCTTACCCGATTTATAATCAATTACACGGTATCGATTTCCCACTTTGTCAACCCGATCCACATACCCTCCAATTTTAATTGTCCTTATCTCATTTTCAATTTCGATAGTAAAAGAGGTGTCAAAACGAGATTCTAAACGTTCAATTGTTAGGGTTTCGTGGCTATTCATCACAAAGTCTTTTTCAGCCTCTAAAAATTTCAAGGTCATTTCTTTGGCTACAGAAAAACTAAGTGCATTTTTTCCAGTTTGGAAAAGTGTATCATCTCCATCGAAATAGTCGATAAACTCTTTCTTTAAAACCTCGGGGAAATCCGCTATCATTTTATCAATGATGTCTACAGTAATCGGTGGCGTGACTTTATGCATACGTTCACCGTCTTTGTTATAGGTGGCATAAGGAGCATACAAGGTATCTAAGGTATTGTGAATAAAAGTTCCGAAAGTATGTGTTTCAATGTCTTCCTCGACGGTTTTATCCTCCCCAAATTCAACCAAGTAACGGTAATAGAAATCCAAGCTGCAAGCTATATATTTAGAGATACTCGAAGCAGAAATCGTGCGTTCAAAAAACTGATGAACCCTGTCTATTATAAAAGGTGTTTTTTGCAGAATACCCGTTTCTATTTTTGATACTTCTTCGATCGGGATTGCGTACATTTCGTGTTTTACATTCAACTGTTTATTCTGTGAAGTTAGTTCAAGTTCCATCTGGAGCAAGTACCTACTTTTTTCTTGACTACCAAGATTATCTGCAGCACTTGTAAATGTTGCTGTCATGTGTTTAGCCTCGTGAAGCAAGCGGTAGAAATGGTGGGCAAAAACACCTTGTTTGTCGCGTGTTGAAGGAAGACCTAACATGCTTCTTAATTCTAATGGAATTAATGTTTTTATTGGATTTGTTGTTGGTAGGCTACCTTCGTTAAAACCAAGGATAATCAAACGTTCAAAATCCAACATCCTCGTTTCGAGTATTCCCATAACCTGCAATCCTTTGGTCGGATTTCCGTGATACGCCAAACTTGCGGTACTCCAATGCTGATAAAATAGCGACTTAAAACTTTTTAAAGCCATTTTTGGCAGACCTTCTTCCACGATTTTTTGAAAAGAAGCAATGGCGTTGTCAAATGTCAACAAACAATTTAATTCGAATTGATTGGAGGATGGCGTGGCTTGAATTAAAAGTTGATTTAGCTCACGAATTTGCGAGATTGCTGTTATCCAATCATCGTTCCATGCCTCGGTGATTGCACGTAATATTCCGTTGATTTTAGGAGAAATGTCTAGCTTACTTGGAGACTGAAAAACTTTATTTTTAGTCGAAGTTTTCAGCTCAATATCTGCCATTTTATTTTTCTCAAAATCAGAAGCTACCATTAGGACAAAAATCTGATGCATGAAACTCATCAAATCGGCGTGATAAATGGCTGCTGTTTTGAATCTTTTTTTATTTTCCTGAATTCTAAAAATGGCCTCTACCCATGACTTTACTGGTGTTTGTGTTAGTGGAAGACCAAGGGTAATATTGGCTTGTTTCACATTCGCAGGAATATTCTGTACCAATGCAGAAATTAACGTTTCATCCGCAAGTATCACAGCGGTACTCTGCAATTCTTCCTCTGTTAATTGAGCCAGCGCCGCTGCCGCCACCTTAACTTGTCCCGTTTTTTGAGGACATTCAACAATGCGGACATCCAATGGATTGTTTCCGATTTTAGAAATTATCCAGTTAGGGTTATTTAGTTCAAGTTGCTGAGTATTTCTCCGAATAAACAATCCTGCCTCATGAATCGTATCCTCCAAATAATAGGTATCGGCATCCACTAAAAAATGTGCGTTTCCGGAACGAATAAGTTTTTTAATTATGGTGGTTTCAGCTGAGCTTAATGCGTTGAAACCTGCAAAAATCACCGGATTACTGGTCAATAATTGTAAATTCTCCTCCGCCAAGTTGCGGTATGCTCTTGCCGACGTAATTTTATCTCGTTGTTTTAACCTTAATTCTAATTTTGCATGATATTCGGGCAATTTCTCCCAAAACGCCAAGAATTTTTTCTGAGTTTCCGAAATTTCCCTTTCTTCTAAGTTCCAAGCTTCCAATTCTTTAATATCGAGAAGATTTTTAAACACCTCTTTCGGTTCCAACAGGTAGCGGTCAATATCATCGAAATCACTCAACAACATGGTTGCCCATTGAACGAAATCTTCAAAAGATTCTGGGTTGGATTCAATTTCTTGATGAACCTCATATAAATTAAGCAGAAGGCGCGTTCGATCAATGCAATTAGGGTAAAATGTTTTCACCCATTGATCAATGGTTAACATTTTAGGAGCGAAAATTGGACCTCCGAATTCCTTTACAAGTGCGTTGGAAAGGTATTTTATGGCGCGCTGAGAAGGCAATACAACTGTCAAACTTTTTAAATCAAAGTTTCCATCGTGGATGAATTTTGCTACGCGCGGTATGAATGCCATTATTTCTTTGTTAAGTATCCCAAATAGGTACTACGATTAACCGACTTAAATATCACATTCGGATAATATGCGGAAAAAAGAGGTGGTTCTTTTACCTTTTTCTTTTTGTTCCAAGAACATCTCATGGCAAAAATCTCTTTTTCTTCTACTTCAATAAGGTCGATGAATTGCCTTGTATGTGATTTCCAAAAATAAAATTCTGGAGTTTTTTGGTTTGTTTTATTCCACTTATAGCGTTCTGCAATTAGCCAATTTTTCCAAAGAACTTCTTTATCGAAGCGATCTTCAAATGCGGAAAAATTATCAACGAGTGCATTTCTTATACCATTGTCAATAAAGTAAACCACATGTTGTTTTTTTACTTCGTATCTTTTATCGTTAAATAGTGTTGGAAGCACGATGAGCAAATGCGCTGATTGAAATAAAGATATATAGCGTTCAACTGTTTCGTTATCCAATTCGACCATTTCAGCCAATTCATTGTATGAAACGCTCTCCCCAATTTTCAGTGCCAGTAGTTGAAGAAGGCGTTGCAGGGGTTTTTTCTTATTGATACGTTCAAATGCTCCAAGTTGGTGATTCAGAATTTGGTCTATTTTTAGAGCGAGTTGATTGGAATAATACGCAGTGTCTTGTTCGAATTTCGAAAACATATTTCCAAAAACTAATCTGTTTTCTAGATTTTTTTCTTCGTAAACCATTCCATTGGCCATCGTGTTTTCGTAATATGTTTTTGGTGCAAAATAGAAAGAAAGGCCTTCCCATTTAATCGCTTCTTTTAATTCTTCATTCATTCCTGGTTTAAAGGCTGTGGTCAGAACAAGAGACGACCTAACCTCTTGACTCAACACTAAATCAATAAGGAGTTGAAGGGATTTAAAATACTGAGCATCTTTCAAAATATATGCACTATTTTGATTGAAATACCAGCCAATTTCTTCACTTGTAAGGTTATTGAATTTTGTGCGTACTTCTTTTAATCGAAAATCTATCGTTTCAAACGCTACTCCTTTTTCCATTAAAGCTTCGGATGCGTAGCTTGATTTTCCAACTCCGATCGGACCTTCTAACCAAATAATCTTGTTGGTTACCAATTTTTCTTTGAACAAGGCGTCGTAAATACGTGACATCAGTAACTATTCAAACCAAACTTTATCAAAAAACTTTTGCGGACGATCGGAATGCAAAAATTTGTTTCCGCCGTATACTTTTGTCACTGAGAAATGGGTTGGGTTAAATTGAATTCTTACCCAATTGAGGCCCTCAGGATACGTGTCACTCAACCCTTCAAATTGCACGGTACCATCTTCCAAAAATCTCTTTTTGAAAACAGTATTTGGTGGACTAGCAATATAAGTAGACGCAATCTGATCCAGCGACAAGGTAGTATCGAGAGGAAAAACTTCCACCACATAACTATTCCCTTGTCCCAATTCTCTGTAAATCATTTTAATGCTTCCGTCGCTGTATTCTTCTACGTACGGTTTTCCGTGAAAAACAGCAGTAATCCCGGTGTTTAAGTCTCTGTAGGCAAATGCTCTTTCCATTCGGATACGCTTCTTAATTTTAGAAGGCTGTTCATTAATCGTCCAACTTACTTGCCTTAATCTGTATCCTTTATCTCGTAGAAGTTTGATAATTCCTTCAGAACCTCCTAAATGAGCGGCACCTACGGCACAGAAAAAACTATTTTGATTTTTTAATAGAGAATCTATCTGGCGCGACATTCTAATATTTCTACCACTGATTAACTTAGGATACAATTCAGGGTCAACCGCTAAGGAAGCTTTTGTTAATTTATCAAGTCCTTGGATATCGCCTTGAAGGTACAAATCCATGATTTTATCCTGTGCAAAATTATTCAATGAGGTATTAACAAGTTTCCTACTGGAATAATTAACATTATTCAATACATTCATTTGTGCGTCGTAGCTTTCGAGTGCAAAAAATTGCTTTTTACTGTTGTAGCAAAATTCTTCAAAAAAAGCATCCAAAAACTGGGGCATTCCATTCTCATCTCCATAGGACGTTCTGGATGCTTGCGTACTCGCAGTGTATGGGTTTCCGTTTTTGTCGTATTGCGTATTGGGTAATCCTTTTCGCGTATCAATCTTATTAAACAAAGCGAAAACATCCGTTTCTAAAACAATCATTTTTGCTTTATCCATCAAAACATAGACAGAATCAGCCAAATCAAAAACTCGCTTATCGTTGGAATGAATAGTGCCAAAAATGTAGGATTTCTCTTTTACTTTGGGATGTGAAATTTCCCATAACAATTGTTTCTCGTTCTCCACATAAGTGGTTTGTTCGAACGAAATAAAAGGCCAAAATATGCAGATGAAACTAACAATCCTCATGAATACTCAAAGTTAGCTATTTTCGTGGGTCTAACACCTTTAAGAATAGAGAATTTAACAAATTGTTACGAAACAATTGGGAATTTTACAGATTGAAAATACGCTGAACATGGCTTTCTCCGAAAGAATATGGCATGTAAGAAAAAGAGGGGATTTCATTGGTCAGCACGATTCCTCCACGATATCCAAGGAAGATTTTACCGTGCGTTTCACTTAAATCCATGGCGCATGCTGCATTTACAGTTAACGCATTAAATGCTTCTTCGGGTGTCATTTTCATTTTTACGCAGGCCAAAGACCAAATCGTAAAGAGGTTGTAATTGGGTGTAGAACCTGGATTAAAATCGCTTGCAAGAGCCACAGGAATATCATTTTCCATCAATAATCTTGCATTTCCATAAGGAATGGAAAGAAAATGCGAACAGCCAGGTAAAAACACAGGCATGCAGCTTGTATTTTTCAAGGCATGTACATCCTGATCTGTTAATTCTTCAAGGTGATCCACGGATAATGCGCCCAATTCTACTGCTTTTGCAACACCTCCCATCGCTGAAAACTGATTCACGTGAACTTTTGGTTTCAGCCCGTACTTTTTACCCGCTAAAAGAATCTCCTCCATTTCACCTACTGAAAAATAGTTGCGCTCACAAAAAACATCAATGTAATCTGCGAGGTCCTCTTTTTCTATTTGGGGTAACATTTCGTTGATGATTAAATTAATATACCCCCTATGATTTTCTTTGAATTCCGTTGGAAAGGCATGTGCCCCGAGAAAAGTAGCTTTAATGGGAATCGGGTTGGATTCTTTGAGTCTTTTGATGACCCTTAGCATTTTTAGTTCACCCTCCACGCTTAAGCCGTAACCAGATTTTATTTCCAAAGCTCCGGTTCCAAGTGCCCTCATTTTATTAATTCTGTTTTGAGCAGAAGTGAAGAGCTCTTCTTCCGTCATCTCTTGGAGTTTTCGCGCAGAATTCAGTATTCCTCCCCCTTTCAACGCGATTTCCTCATAACTCAAGCCCTTGATACGATCCACAAATTCTTCTTCTCTCGTTTTAGCAAAAACCGTATGTGTATGCGAGTCGATAAAACAAGGAAATACATAAGATCCGGACCCGTCTATAATTTCTAAATCACGCCAATCAGAAATTCCTTCCCAATCGCTCATCGGACCGTAGGCTACAACTTCGCCGTCTTCAAGAGCCAAAAAAGCATCGTGAATGATGGGGAGATCTTTCATTTTGGAACCAGAAATAACTTGTGGAATATCTTCGCCTGCTTGCACAAGACCTTTAATATTTTTGATTAGCACTTTCATAGCATTCCGTTCTGAAGATTTTAATTGTACTGCGAATATAGCAGATTTCGATATACCTTTCTTTTAAGTAAGCAAAAGCCAGCTTAAACGTAAACCTCGAAACAATAATTCCGTAACTTTGTAGTTCGATTATGGAATTAGGCGCGATTCTCACGGCATTCGCCAAATTACCTCAAGTAGATTACGCAGCAAGTACCTTGAGTATGGAGAACGTGCGACTTCACCTCAAAGGGTTGATAGGTTCCTCAAAAAGTATTGTGGCGACAAGTATTGCGCAACAATTACCGGCTCATCAGTTGTTTATTCTCAATGATAAAGAGGAAGCTGCCTATTTTTTAAATGATTTAGAAGGTCTTTATCCGAATGATAAACGCATTTTATTTTATCCGGCTTCATACCGAATTCCCTACCAAATTGATGAAATTGACAACGCTAACGTCGTAGCTAGAGCCGAGGTATTGGAGCGAATTTCAAGTAATCAAAATGCTTGGGTTGTTACGTATCCTGAAGCTCTTTTTGAAAAAGTGCCGACAAAGAAAAAACTCGTGGAGAACTCCATGCGCGTAGAAGTAGGGAAATCCTACTCCTTAGATTTCATGAACGAGCTTTTATTAGAATATCATTTTGAGCGCGTTGATTTTGTCTATGAACCCGGTCAATTTGCCATTCGTGGTGGGATTGTAGATGTTTATTCCTACAGCAACGATCACCCTTTTAGAATAGAATTTTTTGGCGACGAAGTAGAATCAATTCGCACCTTCGATGCTGCTAGCCAATTATCTATTTCCGAACACGCGTTTTTCATGATTATTCCGAACATCCAAGGACAAATGATACTGGAGGGTGTTGCTTCGTTTTTTGATTTTTTAGGTCCTTCATGTCAGGTATGGATAAGTTCATACTCGCGACTCCTTTTTGTCATAGAGAAGGAATACGAAAAAGCAACTGCGCGGTACTTAGAATTATCCGACACGGTGAAAAGAACGTTGCCTTCAGATTTGTACCTTCCACCCGGAAATTTACAGCAAAATCTCGCTGAACGTAATTGTATTGAATGGGGGCCAGATTACCACTTTTCGACAAAGGAAATTATAACTTTTAACATTCAACCTCAGCCGAGTTTTAATAAAAATTTTGACCTACTTCGAACAGATTTGTTGAACCGACAGAAAGACGGGCATATAAATCTTATTTTTTCCAATCAACCTAAACAAATAGAACGTCTATTTCAAATTTTCGCAGACATTGGCGGAGATGTTGAATTTAGTCCAATTCCGATAGCTTTGCACGAAGGGTTTATTTTTCCTTCATTGAAGCTTGCCTGTTATACGGATCATCAATTATTTGAGCGGTATCATCGATTTAGGTTAAAAGAAGGTTTTAGACAAGCGAAGCAAGCGCTAACCTTGAAAGAGATCTATAACCTTCAAAAAGGCGATTATGTAACACACATTGACCATGGAGTCGGGCAATTTTCAGGATTGGAAACGATTGACGTAAACGGCAAACCACAAGAGGCCATTCGTTTAGTGTATAAAGATGGAGATGTGTTGTATGTTGGAATTCATTCCCTTCATCGCATTTCAAAATTTACGGGTAAGGATGGTAATGTGCCCAAAATGAACAAATTAGGCACTCAAGCTTGGACGACATTAAAGAATAAAACCAAGAAAAAAATAAAAGAATTAGCCTTCGACCTGATCCAGTTGTATGCAAAGCGTCGAAGTCAACCCGGATATGCGTTTACTCCCGATTCTTATCTTCAAAACGAGTTAGAAGCATCGTTCATGTACGAAGACACACCCGATCAATACAAAGCAACACAGGATGTAAAGAAGGACATGGAATCTTCGCGACCAATGGACCGATTAATTTGTGGAGATGTAGGTTTCGGAAAAACTGAAGTTGCCATACGAGCTGCATTTAAAGCGGTTTCCGATTCGAAACAAGTTGCTGTTTTAGTGCCAACGACGATATTATCGATGCAACATTACAGAAGTTTTAAAGAAAGACTTTCAGAATTTCCTTGTTCCATTTCCTTTATCAACCGTTTTAAAAGTGCAAAAGAAACTACTGAAACGTTGAAGCAATTAGCTGAAGGGAAAATTGACATACTTATCGGAACACATGCAATTGTGGCTGAAAAAGTCAAGTTTAAAGACTTAGGCCTCATGATTATCGATGAAGAGCAAAAATTTGGTGTAGCGGTAAAAGACAAATTAAAAACGATTCGAACAACTGTTGATACCTTAACTCTTACGGCAACACCTATTCCGAGAACCCTTCAATTTTCACTTATGGGGGCTCGTGACTTGAGTATTATCAATACTCCACCACCAAACCGGCAACCCGTTCTTACTGAAATCATTCATTTCGATGAGGAGGTCATCCGCGACGCTATCGCCTACGAAGTTTCTAGAGGTGGTCAGGTATTTTTCGTCAACAACCGATTGGCAAATATTCGAGAATTAGCGGGAATGATTCAACGATTATGCCCCGGAGTGCGCATCGGTATCGGACACGGACAAATGGACGGCGAAAAATTAGAACGCGTGATGATGGATTTCATTGAAGGAAGTTATGATGTGTTAATTGCCACGACGATTATTGAAAGTGGGATCGATATTTCTAATGCAAATACCATAATCATAAACGATTCTCACACGTTCGGTTTAAGCGATTTACATCAATTGAGAGGACGCGTAGGGCGTAGCAATAAAAAAGGTTTTTGTTACCTTGTCGCACCAAAATTTAGCATGATGACTGCTGAGGCAAGAAAGCGTTTAGAGGCATTGGTGCAGTTTTCTGATTTAGGAGCTGGCTTCAATATTGCCATGAAAGATTTGGATATTAGAGGAGCAGGAAATATGCTGGGTGGAGAACAAAGCGGATTTATTTCAGAGATTGGTTTTGAGATGTATCAAAAAATCTTGAATGAGGCGATGAATGAACTACGCGAAAGTGAGTTTAAAGATTTGTTTGACGAGCGACAAACAGACACTTTCGGATCATATGTTAACGAGTGTGTTTTTGAAACGGATATGGAAGTTCGTATTCCTGACGATTATGTAAATCAGGTGAGTGAACGCTTGAGCTTGTATCAAGAATTAGATGGATTAAAAAATGAGGAAGAACTTGAAACTTTTTCTGTTCAGCTTAAAGATCGTTTTGGACCAATTCCTAGGGAAGTGAAAGAACTGTTTTTTTCATTCAAATTGCGATGGGCGGCTCAAAATGCAGGAATTGAACGTTTGGTAATAAAGTCGTCGAAACTCGTGGGTTATTTCATTGCGAATCCTCAATCTCCATTTTTTGAAACAGAAGCGTTTACGGCTCTTCTGACGAATATTATGGCTGCAGGAGACGGTTACAGATTGGTGCAACAACAAGATAAATTGCGCTTAGTAATTGAACCTGTACACCACATCAAAGAGGCTTACGAAAAATTAACAAAACTCACCGTTCAAGAGCACGTATCTTAGTAGGAGTCAACCATTCGCTGCGCTAACATTCCCATTATTCGCTTATCTAGTTCTTTTTTATTTTGATAATAAAAAGCGAATTCTACGTTGGTTAATAATCCGGTCACCATTCCTATCCATTGGTATTTCAAGGAAGAATTTTTAGTTGCCGTTTTCATTAATAAATTCCATTTTTCTGCTGCGGATTTTCCTGAAGAAATAGCTTTTGATATAAATGGTTCCTGACGAGAAATAAAACTCCAGAGTTCTTGTTGGTATTTTAATATTGGTCTAAGCACTTCATTTTGAAAGACCTCCAATTCGTTTTCCGTTGGCATTGTTGCTACTAAAGGACGTAATTCCTTTAATTCTTTTTCTTCTCTCATTTTTTTCAAACGTTTAAGTTTGCATCAAAGTTCAAAGAAACGATTAGTTTCGTGCATTTAAACATTTCATTACTTTTGTTTAAGCAAAATAAAATGAAGTTATTCTTTAGTATCCTTTTTCTTACACAGGTTAGTATGTCCATGGCGCATTCAGTTGACGGAGACACCCTAAAAATTAGCAGTAAAGACGACGAGATTTTCTTGCCTAAACATGGTGTTTACCTCAATACCTTCGGATTGTTTGGTAAGTTTCGAATTCGTTATGAATACCAACCTATCGCTTCCAGAAGTTATCAAATTGGTTTGTGCACACATTACATCTGGAACTTAGATTATGGTACAAACGTGTTTTTTGAGTATCGCCAATATCCTATTCCAAAGCAACGCCACCGCAGTTTTTACTTTGCTAGAGTTGCCTATGGCCAAGTTTGGCATCCAGTGTTTACTGAGGATTTTCCAAATTATTGGGATTACCCACTGAATACTAAACTAGGAAGTTATGTTTCATTTGGCGGAGGAATTGGTCAACAATTTCGATTTGGAAGGGCAAAAAACTTTCGTATTGAATTTCAAGAGGGGCTTCAATACGCACATACCATAGAGGGTGTTACCGATTTTAGGTCCACCTACTATGCCGAAAACCCCGAAGCATATAACAACTATTGGGGAGACGCGTTAATCGATGATTTAGAATCGAAAAACACACCGAATGTAGGTCCCTTTGGTCTCCCGTTTTTTCAAGGAATAGGTGCAGGATCCTTATTTTACATCAATGCTAGTATTGCTTTTACATTTCCAGGCGAGGCCTACGAAGTAAAACATCAAGAGGTCGGGGGATTTTTAAAATTCAGAAAAGCTAAACTGTAATTTATGCGTTTATTGCTAACGGTTTTTTCCTTTTCATTTGTTTCTCTGCTACTAGTCTCCTGTGGAGAAAACAGGCAAGACGAGTCCATTTCTATGTCGGAATATCAGAAACGTAAACCTATAGACAATCAAATCGATTTGCTATCTAGGAAGGATGTGTTCGACGGTTATATTTTTGGGCATACGTATTCACTCGTTTATTTCAAAGAACGATTAGCCACTACAGCTGAAGATTCTTCATTTATAGAGGACGTGGATGAAAATTCCTTGTCGCTAAAAGGAAATTTACAAATGGATGTTCACTCTCTTATTATGTCTCACGATACCTTAACTGACAAATTTGATATGCGAACGGAGAAAATGAAACTTTTTTACGGAAATCGAGGGCTGATTACTGATTCAGTCTGTTATTTTAATAAATTAAGTTTTAAAGAACGTCCAGGAGATTCACTTCCTGTTCCCAAAGCACTTAGGGGTAATTATATTGTTCCTATAGGCATGACAAGAGGTCCATGGTCTAAAAAAGGTACAAAAGCCGTGGTTTTTTTCACTCCTGGGGTGTTTGAATACCGAGGTAAGACATGCTACAATCCCATCATCGTCTTTGATGAATATGTACTATACGTCTTTTCTCAAAAGCAAGATAATCCATGATTGATAGGAATTGATTCCATCAAATTGGTTCAAGTTCTCTATCTTTGCGACTCAAAAACAAGCCAATGAGTCAAGTCGAACTTACTGAACAAGAACTTCAAAGAAGAGAAAATCTATCCAAATTACGTGAAATGGGTATCGATCCTTATCCTGCAGCCTTATTTCCTGTAAATGCTTATGCAGAAGAGCTAAAACGCGACTTTGAAGAAGGGAAGAGCGTTTGTTTAGCCGGTAGGATGATGTCTCAACGTATTATGGGAAAAGCTTCTTTTGCTGAATTACAAGATGCTTCAGGTAGGATTCAAGTTTATTTCAATCGTGATGAAATTTGTCCGAATAAAGACAAAACGCTTTACAATGAAGTTTTTAAAAAGTTACTTGATCTTGGAGATTTCATTGGTATTCATGGTACTGTATTCAAAACACAAGTGGGAGAAATATCGGTAAATGTTACCTCATTTTCTATCTTATCAAAAGTATTACGTCCTTTACCACTTCCGAAAATAGACGCAGATGGGAAAGTGCACGATGCTTTCACCGATCCTGAATTACGCTACCGCCAGCGTTACGTAGATTTAGTAGTGAACCGACAAGTTAAGGATGTTTTTGTGAAAAGAACAAAATTGTTCAATGCCATGCGTCAATTTTTTAACGATGCCGGATATATGGAAGTTGAAACCCCTGTGCTTCAATCAATACCTGGTGGAGCTTCTGCTCGACCTTTTATTACCCATCACAATGCCCTGGATATTCCATTGTACATGAGAATTGCCAATGAGTTGTACCTAAAGCGATTGATCGTTGGTGGTTTTGATGGTGTTTATGAATTTTCGAAGAATTTCCGAAATGAAGGAATGGATAGAACACACAATCCGGAGTTTACCGCGATGGAAATTTATGTGGCATACAAGGATTACAACTGGATGATGTCGTTCACAGAACAATTATTAGAATATTGTGCTGTTTCTGTTAATGGAACAACAGTATGCACTTTCGGAGAGCACACCATAGACTTTAAAGCCCCGTACAAGCGTGTAACCATGCGTCAGGCGATCATAGATTTCACAGGTTTTGATATCCAAGGAAAATCAGAAGAAGAACTACGTTCAGCTGCAAAAGAAATGGGATTAGAGGTGGATGAGACCATGGGAAAAGGTAAATTAATCGATGAGATTTTTGGTGGCAAATGCGAAGGGAATTACGTGCAACCCACCTTTATTACAGACTATCCCAAAGAAATGTCGCCCTTATGCAAGGTACACCGTGAAGACCCTAGTTTGACTGAACGATTTGAATTAATGGTCTGCGGAAAAGAAATTGCAAATGCATATTCCGAGTTGAACGATCCAATAGATCAACGTGAGCGTTTTGAAGAACAACTAAAGTTACAAGAGCGAGGAGACGACGAAGCGATGTTTATCGACCAAGATTTTTTAAGGGCATTGGAATACGGAATGCCTCCAACAAGTGGTTTAGGTATTGGAATGGATAGATTAATCATGTATCTTACCAACAACCCGTCTATTCAAGAAGTGTTGTTCTTCCCGCAAATGCGTCCGGAAAGTAAATCTAAAGTGACCTTAAACGATCAGGAAAAAGAGATTTTTGAGGTGATGAAGTCTCATGGAGAAATGCCACTGTCTGCATTACGGGCAAAGTTTGACATCAGCAATAAGGTTTGGGATACGTCCATAAAAACCTTAACAAAGAATAATCTTTTAAAAGTTAGTAAAGAGAACGAATTGTTGCTTGTTAGGTTAGTTTAATACCCTTTTTCCTTCAATTTTTTCAGTACTCTTTCGCCAAGTCGCGCACCCCATTCTTGTCCTACAGACATAGATTCTGCTGTGATAGCGGGCTGTGAAGCTGACAACTTTTTTCCTGCAGGTGTGGCATAAAAGGCAATAATTTGATCTAAGTCTTGAGCTGTTAAATGACGATAATATACCGGAGCTAACAACGAGACCAACTCATCCATTGAGGTGCTTGAAAATTCTTTTTCAAATTCGTTCCAAAATTTTTCTGGAACTTCTGGAGATTGTTGTTTATACATCGTAAACAGTTGAGAAATCGCTGCATCGTAAGCTTCAATTCCGCCGGAAGCTTGCATCATCAATTTCACTTTGTTTTTATAGGCCTGATCTGCTTGAGCAAAAGAAAAAGAAACTGTAAAAAACAGCAGAAGGGAAAAGTAGATTTTATTCATAATGTTTAAAGGTTAGTTTGAAATAAAAGTAAGAAAATAAATTGAATACGATTTGAAAAGTGAATATTCATTCTCCTCTTCGTCATTTCCCAATACAAAACTTGCTGAAGATATTCCCTAGAATATCGGTATCTACTTCTATTTGGCCCGTGATGTTTCCTAATGAACGCATGGCAGCGCGGATGTCCATTGCAATCAAATCTGCAGGAATGTTTTGTATTAATCCTTGTTGTGCCGCACTTAGATAGTTATTTGTATGTTGTAAAGCCTCCAAGTGTCTTGAGTTGGAGATAATGGTATCGTTAGCAAAATCAAAATCTTGTTTTATCGCTTCCACTAATGCCAATTTCAGCGCATCTATTCCTTCCCCTGTTTTCGCACTAATGATGTAATCACATGAAGGTGTTGAAGCTGCAATGTCTTGTTTGTTCACCACAAAAAACATCTTTTTATCTGGAAATTGAAGTTGTAATGTAGCAGTCCAATTAGCGGCCTGTTCCACCTCTTCTGCTCGTGAACCATCCGCTAGACAAATAACGAGTTGTGACTGTTCAATCTTTTGCTTGGAACGTTCGATTCCCATCGCTTCAATCCTTTCTTTTGTCTCACGAATACCTGCAGTGTCGATTAAGCGAAACGAAATACCATCGATTACCAATACTTCTTCAATTACATCACGTGTGGTTCCCGCAATGTCACTGACTATCGCACGATCCTCTCCAAGTAATTGATTCAACAATGTACTTTTTCCCGTATTCGGTGCCCCCACAATTGCCACCGGAACTCCTTGTTTGAGGGCATTCCCCAATTCAAAGGATTGAATTAGTCTTCGAATTTTCGCTAAAACCTCCTTAATAAGACTGGTTAACGCCGTTCGGTCGGCAAACTCCACATCTTCTTCTGCAAAATCCAATTCCAATTCTATTAAACTAGCAAAATGAATGAGTTGTTCACGTAATTGCTGCAGTTCATTTGAAAATTTACCTTTAAGTTGACTCAACGCCATTTGGTGCATCGCCTTGGTTTGTGAAGTTATCAAATCGGAAACAGCTTCCGCTTGTGATAAGTCCAATTTTCCGTTTAGAAATGCCCTCTTCGTGAATTCTCCAGGTTCAGCGATGCGACAACCTGCAGAAACAAGCGCTCTGAGAATTTGCTGTTGAATAAACGGTGATCCATGACACGAAATTTCAACCGATTCCTCTCCAGTAAAACTTTTTCCATGGGCAAAAACAGAAACTAATACTTCATCTATAATTTCGTTTTCGTATAGAAAATTACCAAAATGTACGCTGTGAGAAGGAACAGTTGAAACATTTTTTGAAAAACACAAATTCACCTTTTTAATGGCATCTTGTCCAGAAACACGAATGACAGCAATCGCTCCAACTCCATTAGCAGTCGCCAATGCACAAATCGTATCAGTTGAAAAAGACATTAGTGCAAAATTAGGTAATTCATTAGGATTTTGTAATAGTCTTCAAATTGATTTACAGAATTATAAGTTTCTTTGATGCTTCTCCAATTTTTATCCAATAGATACCAGTTTTAATGCCAGACACGTCAACTATTTTTTCTGAAGAATTGATTTCAAAATGCATCACTTTATTTCCGAGTGCGTCCATCAAATAACCTATACTCGGGAGTTTTCCTCCTGCGTTGATGATCAATTGAACCTTATCGTTTGAAGGGTTTGGAGAAATTTCAAAATCATTGTTAACCATTTCATTTACGTTCCCAATGAAATCCACACAGCTGTTATCAATTGATAAGAAAGCAGAAACATTCTCCATCATAGCAGTTGAAACGGTATAATTTGAACTCGGAATAATACTAATTGAAGTGGTACTATCCGAAATTTGAGAATGTTGGATTTGATATCCCCAGAAACATTGGTTTGGTAAAGAGTTAAAACTTTCAAAACGCGTAACAGCAAAATGCCTGTTGTAAAGTTCTAAACTTTTAAGTCCAATTGCGGGGCCACTCATCAACAATGCACACGAACCACTCGGATAGAACTCAATACCTTGAGAAACGCCTAATCCGGCAAAAGCATCTAAGTGCGTACCTTCTCGAGAAAAACTAGTGAAAATACTATAGGCATAATTTGAACAATGCGTAATTAGGTTAGAGTCACTATCAAATGATAGTTTTCTCCTACTCA
>CAZLVX010000013.1:28018-29017 GCA_964562965.1 uncultured Lishizhenia sp. | reverse complement strand
ACCGCCACTTTTGGGTAGGTGCTGTTATGGCTCGTTTTTCTTTTCATTTCAGTCGTTTAAGTGTCCTTTTGTCACCGTTAATCATCACGTTTTTTAACTTGTCAAATTCTGAATATTCTCTCATAAGCGAAAAATTGTAAGTCAGCCCGAAACAACAAATGCACGCACAGTATGTCGCACCGTAGCCATATTGTATTAAGTTAATAGTGCTATCATTTATCACTTGAATATCGCAGAGGAAAGAATGACAACAGTTTCCAAGAATGTTAAGCTGAATCGTCATAGTTGAGTCCGATTGCGAAACTGATATTACTTCTTCTTGCTCTTTTGGTCGTTCGCCTTGTTGACACGGGGCTATTTCAACTTTGTCTAAATATAGGCCGTAGCCCTTTGCATATTGTTGATTTCCTGTCCAAGGCAAAACCATTGTCCCGTGTAAAATTGCTCTTGCAGTCGGTGTCTCAAATATTATTGTGTCCGTTTTGTATTCAATTTTTTCTTCTCCAAATTGATTTTTGTCGTAACGAATGAAAACGGTGTCAGTTTGACCAAATACAGAATTTGTAAAAGTTAAGGTTAATCCAACTATTGTGATAAATGCTTTCATTTTCAAAATGGATTTTCGTCCTTGTCTCCACTTGCTTTTTTTACCTTATCGCAGCTTTTGCAATGGTAAATAATTGCAAGTCGTCTGTTTGACCATGCTCGTCTTATACAACCCATACATTTTTTTCTTTTCGCATTCGGGTAGTAAGCTTTATTTCCGGCACAAGCTCGTCCGTATGTTGTCCCAACAAGTGTTTTTCTCATTTTTTCATTATGTAGTCCACAAATGTTACTGTCCTGTTGCTTTGTCGCATTATGAACTACACACGATTGAAGTGTCAAAAAAGTCAATATGGTTACTATTAATTTCAATTTTTCACTGTCGTCTTAAAATGAGCCATAACGTTTTGCAGCTAATGGCTGTGAGTGTCTGCAAGTGGGCTGAGAATAGCC
>CAZLVX010000013.1:1558-28008 GCA_964562965.1 uncultured Lishizhenia sp. | reverse complement strand
AATGTTAGTATTTTCATTGTCGCTAAAATTGCTTATAACTTACTTATACACGCTATAAACCTACCTTAAAGCATCAAATATTGTTGTATAAGCGAAGTTTTATTGCGCTTAGCTAAAATATAAATAATCTTTACAAATCATCGAAAGGCGAACGTATTTGTTGTAAATTTTTGGGGCAAACATGTGTATAAATTTCAATCGATTGTTTCGTTTATTTTTGACACATTTGAATGAATAATATTAATATCTGGTAGTTATTCCTTATTCAAGAATAGCTGTACCTTTGCTACATGAAGTTTAGCGATTTTCCAATTCAAGATATCCTTAAAAAGCAATTGGCCGCACTAGGCTTCAAACGTCCTACAGATATTCAATTCAAAGCTATAAAGCATATTCTAAACGGTGAAGATGTAATGGCAGTGGCACAAACCGGCACAGGAAAAACAGCAGCATTCGTTATTCCCGTTTTGCACATGTTGCTTTCTAAAAAACGCTCAAAAAACGACGGCGTGCAAGTACTTGTAATGGTGCCGACACGCGAACTAGCAAAACAAATTGCCAGCGTGTTTCAAGACATCGGAAAAGACAGCGGCATACAAATTCTTGGGCTTCATGGTGGTGTTGAACAAGAATCTCAAATTTCTAAACTTCAAAAACGTGTAGATGTGCTCGTAGCTACGCCAGGAAGAATGTTTGACCTCATTGCGCAAGGACATATCGATATTTCTCGCTTGGCCTGCCTTATTCTTGACGAAGCCGACCTAATGTTAGATCTTGGTTTCAATAAAGACATAAAAGACGTTCTGAAAAAGATTCCAAAGAACCGACAAACATTGTTCTTTACTGCCACCATTTCAAAGAAAATAAAATCCTTGGCTTATGACGTAGTGCGCGATGCCATCCGTATTCAAATTTCACCTAAAAACCCAGTGGCAAAAAACGTGGAACATGCAGTGGCACTCGTAGAAATGGACGACAAACGTTTTTTCCTAGAAAACATGCTGAAGGAATACGCCGACCTGAAATTTATTGTGTTTGCACGCACGAAGGTACGTGTAGAACGAGTCGTCGCAGCGATGCAACGGGTAGGTGTTTCAACGGAAGCGCTCCACGGTGGCATGGAACAAAAAGACCGCTTTGCCATTTTAGATCGTTTTCGAAATGGTGAAAATCAAGTGTTGGTTACTACGGATGTGGCGTGCCGAGGAATCGATATTCCCGATATGGATTACGTGATCAATTACGATCTTCCCGAAAATCCCGAAAACTATGTTCACCGATGTGGCAGAACGGGTAGGGGGAACAAACGCGGACAAGCACTTTCCTTCTGTAGCAAAGACGAAGAGGCACTTTTAGCTCAAATAGAAGAATACACCGGAGAAGAAATTACGCGTTACGACATTCATCCTGATGAATATCAAGACATTATTTTTGATGCCGATGATCCCCACTACAATTGGAAAAAACTCATTGAAGACAACGAGGATCCAAATTCTTGGATGGATAAATAATTCCTAATCTTGCTCGTTATCTAAAGCGGGTAAATCTTGATCTTCTGATAGTTCCAATGCTTTGACCGACTGTACAGCATTCCCCGCAATTCCACGAATAGAAGCATGCATGTCAATCGTGTTGTAAATGACCTTTTCTAATTGTTTTTCACGCTCTTTCCAAATCCGATGCATGGAACGTTTTTCAGATTCTAAAGCCGATTTCATCGACGAAAATCCCTCAACAATTGCTTCAATTTGCATTCTGAAATTTGTACTGGTAAGAAAATCATAGAGCATTACCATTTTATCTCCTTTGTTTACCTGAGAACCAAGTGCCTGACTGATTTGAATTAAAGATTCTCTTAATATTCCAGCAAGTGCTTTGAATTCCTCGAAGGTACAGATATAAACACCGTCTTTCATGCCCATTCGTTCCATACCGCTTGGCATCACCTCTGTCACTAAAACTCCAATATTGGCTCCTTTTTCTCTCATGTCAGCCTTAAATTTCTCAATCCACGAAGCTTGAAAATCTTTGGTACGCTTACTTTCGTAGTAAATCTTTCCGCATTGTTGTAATTCACGTGTGTTCACCAATTGGATGCAATCTCCACCTCTGGCGCCTTTTTTTATTTCTTCGATGGTATCTAGCGGAAATTGTGTGGCTAAAAACTCTTCGATTGCCAATTCTTGCACCTCTCCCTGTAACTGCATGGAACCTTGTTCTTGCTTGCGCTTCATTTCTTCGGTGAGGTTGCGCTGGTCTTCCAGTTTTTTCTGCAATTCCCTGATTTTTAATTCGTTTTCGTCATCAGCAGCCTTCTTGATTTTAATGCGCTCCGCTTCTAATTGCTCATTCAACTTACGTTCAGCCTCAACGAGCGCAGCAGTTTTTGCTTCCTCTTTTTCGCGTTTCAAGCGTTCGATTTCTGCTTTTGCTTTGTTATATTCAGCTAATTGCTTGGACTTTTCGTTCAATTCTTCTTGAAGTGTTTTAAATTGCTCTTCTTGTTCCTCTGCTGCTTTTTTACGCCATTTTTCTTCGGCATTTTTCTCTTTCTCTTTAACGGCGATTTCTAAACGTTCCTGAAACAACTCATTTTCTTTTCGTTTTTTCTCTTCAAAGGCAGCCAAATCGTCTTTCAACTTTTGCTCCCTTTGGGCAACGCCATTCATTTCCGCTTGAATTTCTTTTTGGTATTTCTCTTTGAGTTCGTTTTCAATTTGTCGAGAAATTCCGTCGTTCACGTCGATTACAGTTCCGCATTTCGGACAATTTAGGTGTTGAGCTGTTGTCATTTTTGTTTTCTATTAATACTCTAAATTAAGTAAAACTTAACCTGAATATTTTAAAAATGTTAAAATAAATCGAAAAAGAACTTTGATTTAAATTTTCTATTACTTTTAGTGCAGAATTGAGCTAGAGAATGAGCGATTTTAAAGAAAATAAAAGGCAATTAGACAAAGAATTGGAGCAATTTATTGCACTCCTGAATCAATTGTTACCTCAATACCATTCGTTACTCAAGAAAAAGAACTTAGACCAAGACGAATTGAAGAAACTTGGAGAAATCGAACACTACCTTATCGGCGTAAATTCCAAAATAATGGAAATAAAAGGAAAGCTCGAACAAGATCTTTTTGGTCAATCTATGGATGTTTATTACAAACTTAAAGTTCAAGCAACAGCCGGAGATCCTTCAGCTAAATTAAAATTAGAGAAAATGCGTGATGCATTTGCGGAAGCGCTCAAATCTGGCGATTTAGTCAATTACAACTAAGATATCTCTAAAATTTCATGGTCCTCATTTCCAATTCGCACTACGTCACCTATAGATTTTAAATGAAATTGCTGACCTGCAGGAGATTGTAAATTGATACAGAACACGTCAAGTTCCTGAAAGTGTATTTTCCCAATACCTACGCTAATAAAAAATATGGCTTTTGACGTTTTTACAATGCTTCCGGTAGTTATTCTTGCGTGTTTTGTTTCTGGATTAAGTTGATGAACTATTTGTTGTTGCGATTGAAGAGCAAGTAGCTGACGCGTAAGTTGTTCTTGCTCCAACTGATTCATAGCGGTATCGGTCTCGTGTTTATCTCCTGCTGAACTTTTAGCGGAATTTCCTAAAGATTCCGAAAGAGCCTTTAATTCACGCTCAAGAAAAAGTTGTTTTGCTTTTAATTCACCTTTGATGTAATGAATAACTTCTTTTTTGTCCATCAAGGAAGTTGTTGGTCAAGCAAGTAAATAAACGCGGCAATGCCTGCTGCTCCTAGGGCGAGTTCTCGCTCGTTTACATTTTCAAAAACATCGCTAGGCGCATGGTGAAAATCAAAGTAGCGCTGTGAATCGGGAACAAAACCAAATAAAGGAATACCTGGGAATTCATTTTTCAAAGGTCCGATATCAACACCGCCATAACCTTTTTCAAAAAGGTGTAAATCGTATGGTTTGAAGATGCCTGACAAAGATGCTAAGAGTCGAACTTGCTCTTCAGATCCATCGCACGAAAAACCACGAGGAGCGAAACCTCCACGGTCGCTCTCCAGAGCGGCAAGTTGTTTTTCTCCTTTTTCTTTGGTCCATTTTGCATAGGCTTTTCCACCAGCGTTTCCATTTTCCTCGTTCATGAAAAACACGACTCGCAAGGTATGTTTAGGTTTGTATCCCAATTTCTTTAAGATGCGCAACGCTTCCATGCAATGAACCACGCCGGCACCATCGTCGTGTGCGCCTTCACCTGTATCCCACGAATCCAAATGACCACCTAAGGTGATTATTTCATTGTTTGATTTTCCTTTTAATTCACCCATCACATTAAAAGAAGGGGCATCAGGAAATTCCATGCAATTCAATTCTAAGTTTACCTGTAGATTTTCCGTTTTCAACCATTCGGAGACCATTTCAGCGTCTTGAGTGGAAATTGCTGCAGCGGGAATTTTGGGAACTTCTTTTTCGTAATGCATCGAACCTGTATGCGGATGTTCGTCTATCGGTAATCCAAGCGAACGTATAATTACGGCAATGGCGCCTTTTTTTGCTGCTTCAACTGCTCCTTCGCCCCGAATGGCATAACAACCTCCGTAAGCTTTAAAAGTTTGAATTTGAGCAGCATCCATCTTCTGATTTATAAAGACAATTTTCCCAGCTACTTTGGATTTGGAAGCTTTTTTTAATTCCTCCAACGACGAAAATTCGATGAGGTCACCTTTCATTAATCCATTCGTTCCAATAGAACCCCCAAGTGCCAATAAATGCAATTTGTGCAATCTTCCTTTTTTTGAGGTAATCCATCCACTTTCCGTAGTTCCTCGTTCCCAATGGGGAACCGTAATGGGTTGTCGGTATACATTGTCCAATCCGTAAGAAGTGAATTTTGCTTCACTCCAGTCAATTGACATGGCTGCTTTAGCAGATCCAGAAAGTCGTGGACCGATATTTTTGCAGAGTTCTCTTAAATCTGAATAAGCACGACCATTTTCTAAAGCTTCAGTATAAATTGCGCGAATAAAAGTACTGTCTTGACATTGGGCATGTAAAGGTATTAGGAGCCCAAACAAAATAACGAAAGTTTTCATGGTGTAAAAATAAGGAAATTAACAGATGGCATCATTCGAAAATCTGTCACTTCACGTCTTTTATTATCTTTGCAAAAAAATCATGAAATGTCGTTAAAATGTGGAATTGTTGGACTGCCTAATGTGGGTAAGTCAACCTTATTTAATTGTTTGTCCAACGCGAAAGCACAATCAGCAAATTTTCCTTTTTGTACTATTGAACCAAATATCGGAACAATTTCCGTTCCTGATACTCGTTTAGAAACACTAGAATCTTTGGTGAAACCTGAGCGAGTGGTGCCCACAACAATGGAAATTGTAGACATTGCAGGATTAGTAAAAGGAGCTTCGAAAGGTGAGGGCTTGGGTAATCAGTTTTTAGCCAATATACGCGAAACGGATGCTATTCTTCATGTACTTAGATGCTTCGATGATGGCAATATTGTGCATGTCGACGGAAGTGTTGATCCGATTAGAGACAAGGAAATAATCGACATCGAATTGCAATTGAAGGATTTAGAAACCATTGAAAAAAAGATTCAAAGTTTAGCAAGAGTAATCAAATCGGGAGATAAGGAGGCTGTAAAGGAAAACGATTTAGCACTTCAAATAAAAGACGGGCTCGAAAAAGGTATTTCAGTTAGAGGCATCGGTTTTTCAAAAGAAGATATGGAGATAATCAAGCGATTTAATTTGATTACGTCCAAACCGGTAATGTATGTCTGTAATGTTGACGAAGCCTCCGTTAAAAATGGAAATGCCTATGTCGAAAAAGTTAAAGCTGCTGTTGCAAATGAACAAGCAGAAGTGTTAGTTTTAGGAGCAAAAATTGAAGCAGATATCACAGAGTTAGAAACTTACGAAGAAAGACAATTATTCTTGGATGAATTGGGGCTTGACGAACCAGGCGTTAATCGTTTAATTCGTTCAGCCTATTCACTGTTGGATTTACAAACATATTTCACTGCAGGTGTTAAAGAGGTTCGCGCTTGGACAATCCGAAAAGGAATGACCGCCCCGCAAGCCGCTGGAGTTATTCACTCGGATTTTGAAAAAGGATTTATTCGAGCCGAGGTCATGAAGTATCAAGATTATACCTCCTTGGGGTCTGAGCAGGCGGTAAAAGAAGCCGGAAAGTTTAAAGTTGAAGGCAAGGAA
Organism: uncultured Lishizhenia sp.; assembly: GCA_964562965.1. Taxonomy (GTDB): domain Bacteria; phylum Bacteroidota; class Bacteroidia; order Flavobacteriales_D; family Crocinitomicaceae; genus UBA952. The sequence continues at coordinate 21,796 of CAZLVX010000013.1, read as the reverse complement.
TATGTAGTTTCTGATGGTGACATCATGCATTTTAGATTTAACGTTTAATTTTATAACATGATAAAAGCAAATAATCCAGCATTATCCTCTTGGATTTCCGTTCCGAAAGGATCTGATTTTCCGATTCAAAATATTCCATTTGGAATTGCCTCAAATGATAAGGGACATACTTTTGCTGCAACACGAGTTGGAGATACTGTAATTAATTTGGCAGTGCTTTATCAATTCGGCTATTTGAATGGATTGGGATTCACGTTAGCCCAATTTGAGGCCATCAGTTTAAATGCTTTGATGAAAAACGGTAAGATGGCTATTCGAGCTTTGCGCGACCGTCTGTCAAACCTTTTTGATGCTCAGAATCTGGAATTACAGCAAAATACTGTGCATGTCGAGGAGATTTGTTACGAATTATCCGCTGTTTCCATGTGTATGCCAGTTGAAATTGGAGATTATACTGATTTCTATTCAAGTAAAGAACACGCCACCAACGTGGGTATGATGTTCCGTGATCCGGCAAATGCGCTTTTACCCAATTGGCTTTGGATTCCTGTAGGCTACCATGGAAGGGCGTCTTCAGTCATTTTATCAGGTCAAGATATTCACAGACCAAAAGGTCAAATTAAACCGGATCCATCTGCAAATCCAATTTTTGCTCCCTCGCGTCAAGTTGATTTTGAATTAGAAATGGCCTTTATTACATTTGAAGGAAAAGCTTTAGGTGATAGCATTCAAACATATGAATCAGAAGATTTTATATTTGGACTTTGTCTATTTAACGATTGGTCAGCACGCGACATTCAATCCTGGGAATATGTGCCATTGGGGCCCTTTCTAGCAAAGAATTTTGCTTCTTCAATTTCGGCATGGATTGTTACCTTGGATGCCTTACAACCTTTTGCTGTTGAGACTCCTAAACAAGAGCCAGCTGTATTATCTTACCTTGAATTTGAAGGGAAGAAATCATACGATGTCAAACTTGAAGTTGCCATTCAACCGGAAAATTCAGAAGAAACCACCATTTGTCGTTCGAATTTCAAATACATGTATTGGAATATGGCGCAACAACTCGCGCACCATACGGTGAATGGGTGCAATGTAAGATGCGGTGACCTTATGGGATCGGGTACAATTTCTGGACCTACTGAAGATTCTTACGGTTCTATGTTGGAATTAGCATGGAAAGGAACAAAACCCTTGAAATTAGTTAACGGTGAAGAGCGTAAGTTTATTCAAGATAATGACACGGTGATCATGAGAGGATATTGTGAAAATAATAACGTGAGAATAGGATTTGGAGAAGTAAAGGCAAAATTGCTACCTTCGAAGTAGTGCAACACTACGATTCACATACAAAAATTGATTTTGAATTAGAACGCAAGGAAATTCTAAATGCGTTTAAGTCTCTTTTAAAAGCAATTAACGATCGGTCCAAAGACGATACTAGATTAATTCGCAAAGCTTTTGACGTAGCGCTGGAAGCGCACAAAGACATGCGAAGGAAATCCGGTGAGCCATACATTTATCATCCGATTGCAGTTGCTAGAATTTGCGCAGAAGAAATGGGACTTGGGGCCACTGCGGTGGTGTGTGCTTTGTTACACGACACAGTAGAAGATACGCATATTACCTTGCAAGATGTCGAAGATCTATTCGGACCAAAAGTGCGTTTGATTATCGATGGACTTACGAAAATCCCAGAAGTTTTTGATGAAAATGCGAGCATTCAAGCGGAGAATTTTCGTAAAATGCTATTAACGATTTCCGATGATCTGAGAGTCGTTCTTATCAAATTGGCGGATCGCTTACACAATATGCGAACACTCGATTCCATGCGTGCAGACAAGCAATTAAAGATTGCATCTGAAACGAAATTTTTGTACGCCCCGCTTGCCCATCGACTTGGTTTGTACTCGGTAAAAATGGAACTTGAGGATTTGTCTATGAAATATTGTGAGGCAGAGGCTTATAGAGAAATCGAAAGTAAATTAAAAAGCACCTCAGATGTTCGAAATCGATTTATTCGAAGGTTTATTGCGCCGATTAAAGAAACCCTTCTTCACGAAGGTTATATTTTTGAAATAAAAGCAAGGACTAAATCAATTTCCTCAATTTGGAAAAAAATGCAATCCAAAGATATTCCTTTTGAGGAAGTTTTTGATGTTTTCGCACTTCGAATCATTGTGGAAACCCCCATTGAATTAGAGAAACCCGATTGTTGGCGAATTTATTCAATAGTCACCGATTTTTATCAACCAAGTCCAGAAAGATTAAGAGATTGGGTGTCAACTCCTCGTGCAAATGGTTACGAATCGTTGCATACTACTGTCATGTCGCCAACTGGAAAATGGGTGGAAGTTCAGATTCGATCCAAAAGAATGGACGAAATCGCGGAAAAAGGGCTAGCTGCTCATTACAAATACAAAGAATCTTCGTCTGAAGAAAGTAAGTTTGACAGGTGGATAGCGGAAATCAGGGAATTGTTAGACAATCCCGAAACTACGGCAATGGAATTTGTAAATGATTTCAAATTGAATTTATTCAACGATGAAATTTACGTTTTTACGCCAAAGGGTGAGTTAAGAGTCTTGCCATCGGGCTCTACCATTTTAGATTTTGCATATGATATTCATACAGAAATTGGAAACAAATGTATTGGTGCGAAAGTAAATAACCGTTTAATGCCGCTGAGTTATCAATTGCAAAATGGAGATCAATTGGAAATTATCACCTCTTCAAAGCAAAAACCTAACGAAGAATGGCTGAGATTTGTGGTTTCTGCGCGCGCAAAGCAGAAAATTAAGGCATCTCTCAACGAAGAGCGAAAAGTAATTGCCCAAGACGGCAAAGAAATTCTGGAGCGAAAGTTCAAACAGTTCAATATTCGAATGAACTCCGACAATATAAGCTTTCTAGAGAAGCATTTTTCAACAGGAAGTGCTACTGAGCTTTATTTTAGAATCGCTAAAGGAAAAATTGACCTAGCAAAATTGCGTGAATTTGAGGTGAATAATGGGGTTTTACAATTCACAAAAAAAGAACCGGTTAAGAAAATACTGGAAGAATTCTCCAAGCCAGAATCTTTTGATTTAAAATCGGATACAATCTTAATCGGCGATGATTTTAAAGGCTTTGATTACCAACTTGCTAAATGTTGTAATCCAATTCCAGGAGATAAAGTATTTGGATTTATCACAGTTGGCGATGGAATAAAAATACACCGATTCAATTGCCCAAATGCTATGCACCTTATGTCGAAAATGGCATACCGATGCATCAAAGCAAAATGGAAATCCGACAAAATGGTGGAGCGTGTGGCAGCTATAAAAATTGTTGGTATCGATCAAATGGGCTTGGTTAATAAACTGACTGACATCATTTCTAAACAAGAAAATGTCAATATGAAAAGTATTTCATTTGAGACAGAGGATGGTGTTTTTGAAGGGAAGCTAAAAGTAATGGTTTTCGATACAGAGCACTTGGAGCAATTAATCCGAAAGTTTGAAGCGGTTGAAGGTGTACAGCGTGTATCGCGCTGGGATACTGAGGAAGAAATTAATTGACATTAAACCATAGTCTCATCTTATTTTCTTGAGTTTCCTGAGTTCTGCTTATCTTTGCACTAGAAAAATAGACATGGCACAACAAAAATTTGCAACAAGAGAAGAGGATTATTCCAAATGGTACAATGAGTTAGTTTATAGAGCAGATTTGGCGGAACATTCGGACGTCAGAGGCTGTATGGTAATAAAACCTTATGGTTACGCTATCTGGGAAAAGATGAAAGATATTTTGGATGCAAAATTCAAGGAAACTGGTCATTCAAATGCATACTTCCCTTTGTTTATTCCTAAATCTTACCTCAGTAAAGAAGCCAGTCATGTCGATGGTTTTGCAAAAGAGTGTGCGGTAGTGACCCATTATCGATTAAAGAATGCCGAAGATGGGAGTGGAGTAGTGGTGGATCCTACGGCAAAATTAGAAGAGGAATTGATTGTTCGACCTACCTCTGAAACCATCATTTGGAACTCGTACAAAAACTGGATTCAATCGTATCGCGATTTGCCAATATTGATTAATCAATGGGCGAATGTGGTTCGTTGGGAGATGCGTACCCGACTTTTCTTAAGAACAGCTGAATTTTTATGGCAGGAAGGCCACACAGCTCACGCTACAAAGCAGGAAGCTATTGAAGAAGCAGAGCGCATGTTGGATGTTTATGCTGAATTCGCAGAAAACTACATGGCTATGCCGGTCATTAAAGGAAGAAAATCAGAATCGGAACGATTTGCCGGAGCAGAAGATACGTTGTGCATAGAAGCGCTAATGCAAGATGGAAAAGCATTGCAAGCAGGAACTTCACACTTTCTAGGGCAAAATTTTGCCAAAGCTTTTGAGGTAAAATATACTGACAAAGAAGGAAAACAGGAATATGTTTGGGCTACTTCTTGGGGTGTTTCTACGCGTTTGATGGGGGCATTGATCATGACGCATTCCGATGATGAAGGCCTGGTTTTACCACCAGCATTGGCACCAATTCAAGTGGTGGCTGTTCCAATTCATCGTACTGAAGAAGAATTGAATGCCATTACAGACAAGATGAAAGGATTGGAACAAAAGCTAAAAGCACGTGGCATTTCCTTTAAATATGACTACGATGACAATAAACGTCCTGGATGGAAGTTTGCCGAATACGAAGCAAAAGGTGTTCCTGTGAGAATCGCAATGGGTCCTCGTGATTTAGAAAACGGTAAAGTAGAAATTGCTCGCCGTGACACCAAAGAAAAATTTTCTATAGATTTTGAAGGATTGGACCAATACATTGAGAATTTACTTGCGGAAATTCAATTAAATCTCCTGGAAAGAGCCAAGTCCTTTCGCGCAGAGAATTATAAAAAAGTAGACACTTACGAGCAATTCAAAAAGGAAATTGAAAAGGGAGGGTTTTTCTTGTGTCATTGGGATGGAACAAAAGAAACAGAAGCTAAAATCAAAGAAGAAACCCAAGCTACAATTCGGTGTATTGCATTGGATCAAGAAGCCGAAAATGGAGTCTGTATGGTAACAGGGAAACCTTCATCAGGTCGCGTGATCTTTGCTAAAGCATATTAATTTGTCCGTTTTTAGGTTCAAGCATTTCTCGATTCGTCAAGAAAATTCTGCCTTAAAGGTCGGCACCGACAGTATGTTATTAGGCAGTCTCGTTAACGCTGATTCACCTGGCTATATCCTCGACGTTGGAACCGGGTGTGGAGTCCTATCACTCATGATGGCACAGCATTTTCCAAATGCTTTCATTTCTGCGTTGGAAATAGATAACGATTCATGCATAGATGCGCAATTAAATTTTACAGAATCAACCTGGTTAGACCGTCTAGAACTTATACGTAAAGATTTTTTCGAATTCAGCAGCTCAATAAAATTTGATTTAATCATCAGTAATCCGCCTTTTCATTTCGAAGTGGTAAAGAGCGAAAATTCACGTAAGAACAAGGCAAAAAGATGGACTAAATCAGAATTCCAACAATTTTATGCAAAGTGTGCCGAGTTATCACATCTTGGAACAGATCTTTTTCTAATCGTTCCTTATTTATGGCACGTTGAACATTTGACATTGGCAACTTCGTTTGGATGGCAAGCTCATCAGAAAATTATAATCCATAGCAGTATTGAGAAGCAAAATTCTCGCGTCTTGATTAATTTTAAACGCGAAATTGTAAACGAATGTATGGTTTCAGAAATAACGATACGAAATATTGATGGAACTTATTCGGACGAATATATAGTGTTAACCAAGGAGTTTCATGGCGTAGCACTTTAGCTTACATACCAATTATACTTAAAAATATGCCGTCTATAACCTTCGCCATCATAGGAATATTTAATGTTTCCATGGTGTCGCTTTCTTGATGATAATGTTTGTTTCTGTAAAATGAAGTGTCCGTAATCATGAGTGCGTCGAAGCCAAAATTCCAATAATTCAAATGATCTGAAAAATCAACTCCAGTAAGAGATCGAGGGGCTGTAAATTTTTTTGTCGAAATCTGATTCGTTTTCTTGTAAGCTTTACAAAATTGTTTAACGAAACTTCCATACGATGATTTTCTAACCAACGTAATAAAATCTCCTCGACTTCCGTATTTTAATTTGAGTAGTGAAATTGGATAATCTTGCGAATTTTTTTCTTTGGAGAAATACCCAATCATTTCAACGGAAATCATCCCAATTACTGGAATATTAGAGTTTCTTAAGTATTGTGCATGGATATAGCTTCCCATAGATTTAGTTCTGAAAAACGGAGGTTCTTCCAAACTGTAGGCAACCAAATCTACTCGAAAAGGCAATTTTAAATTTTTCAGTAAGCGAGCAAGTTCAAGTAATCCAACAACTCCACTGGCATTGTCGTCTGCACCTTCTTGATTACCACAAACATCGTAATGAGCGCCAATAATGACTCGTTGGGAGTGTTCAGTTCCGAACGAACAAATGACATTTTTGTATACGTTTTTATTAACGTTAAATAATTGATAATCTACACTATCCGAATATTTTGAAAATTCATTAAAAATGTATGCTGCCGTTTCATTTAATTGGTTCACATTCATAAAATGCCTGTATTCAGCAGTTTTAGTAAGTTTTATCAAATGTGCGTTAATTTGTGTTGTGTCGGCTTTTTGTTGTGCATGACAAAGACTCCCGAAAAAGAGTAAAAACATGCACCAATAAAGTTTAGAACTCAAGAAGTGTTTGACTATCATTTGATTTTAAAATTAGCCATTTTTGACTACAATTAACATTTCCCAAGGATTTGGTTGTTCATTTAACCTTACTTTTGGGTATGAGGTTTCTTCTTCTTTTTGCTTTTTGTTTGATTGCTGAGTATATTTTTATTGAAAGTTTTTTTCGAATTGGAGGCATCATTTCAAGTATTGGTTGGTTAGTTTCAATAATGTTCATTTTGTCGTTTATTGTGATGATGACATTTTTTAGACGAAAATCAAAAGATTATCGTATTGCTTTTTATGCTTTTGGTTTGATGATTTTCTCTTCTGTTCCGGCTTTATTTTATTTGATTCCGGGATTACTTTACTTGGTTTTTGAAAATTCTGTTTTTGCTTATATAGGATGGGCCTTCGCGGCGCTTATTGCGCTTGGCATTTTCTTGGGAATAATTGTAGGACGTTGGAATTGGAAAGTTCATACCATTTCTCCGAAATTTAATAATTTACCGGAATTTCTTAAAGGGAAGAGAATAGTTCAGATTAGCGATATTCATGTGGGTAGCTTTTTTGGAAATAAGAAACGTGTTCGAAAAGCTATTCAAATGATTAATAATCAAAATCCGGATTATGTTTTTTTTACCGGCGATTTAGTTAACAATACTGCTGACGAAATGGAGGAGTGGGTGGATGTTTTCAGTGAGATAAACGCCTTATGTGGTAAGTATTCTATTCTTGGAAATCACGATTATGGTGATTATGTAGCATGGAATAATGAGGAGGAAAAAAGAAATAATTTCGAGAAATTAATTCGTGTCCATGAGAAAATTGGTTTTGTTTTATTAAGAAATGAATCCATTATACTCGGTGAAAATACATGGTTACTGGGGGTAGAGAATTGGGGGAAACCACCTTTCCGACAGAGTGGAGATGTAAACAAAGCGCTATTCGGAGTTCCAGAAAACGATTTTAAAATTTTATTATCCCACGATCCGAGTCACTTTGATGAAAAAGTAGCTGGTAAAACATCTGTTTCGTTAACCTTGTCTGGTCACACACATGGTATGCAATTCGGAATAGAGCGCTTCGGAATTAAATGGAGCCCCGTTTCATTTAAATATTCGAAATGGGCCGGTTTATATAAGGAATCCAATCAATTTTTATATGTAAATCGCGGTTTTGGTTACCTCGGTTTTCCCGGTAGAGTTGGAATTTATCCGGAGATCACGCTGATCAAACTTTAGTGTTAAGTCAAAAATAAAGAATCGTTAAATCATTTAAGTTTGAAACAAAATTGTTAAGTTTGACAAACTAAAATATTACTTATGAATAAAATTTTTTTTAGCGCTGCGTTAATTGCAGTTATCGGACTTGCTTCTTGTGGGAAATCAGCATGTGATTGTAAAAAAGAAGCAGAAGAATTAGTTGGAAAAATGATGAAAGATCCATCAAAAGCAGATGATTACAAAAAAGAAATCGACGAATTAGAGAAAGATTGTAAAGAGTACAAAGAAGAAGATTTCAAAGAGTGTAAATAATCAAATGATTTTTTCAGAGGGCTATTCCAAGAATAGCCCTTTTTTATTGTATGAGTAACAAATATTTATTTTTTATACTTCTGTTTGTTTTTTCATGTCAAGGAAAAATGAAAGACGATATTGATGCAATCGTAGATAAGACATGTGCTTGTAAATCTAAAACAGGTCAAGAGTTGAACGATTGCAAAACTGAAATTGAAAAAGAGGCTGAAGAATTAGATAAACGCATTCAGGAATTACCTGAGGACCAAAAAAAAGAAATGGAAGAATACGTTCGTCTTAAGATGAACGATTGCCATTAATTCAGCATCTTTAGTTCTTTACTTTTTTTCGGGTTTTTGATAGAAGTGGAAAGTGAAAAGTTATGAAAACTGGCCGCTTTTGAATAAACCGTAAATCCATAATTGAATTCAAATTTTTTCAAGAGCAATCCAAAACCAAGAGAAAATCCTGCCATTCCCGGACGTAAATCCACCATTAATTCACTTCTCCTGTGATAGTCGAATGCACCTCGAATATGAAAACTCTTACTTGCTAATAATTCAACTTGCAAGACCACGTGATGTCCAATTTTTTCGATGAAATTTGGTTTGTCTACTGGTATAGTGTCACCTGTTAGTAAATCAATTTCAGGTTGTAAGCTAGGGTCGATGTACATGTTGTTCCATCGATTTAACTCGTTTAATAACACCGAAAAGCGAAAAGGAGCATGTTTAAGTTTATATGAAACTGCTGCCTGAACATTTAAGGGTAATAAATCATTTGAAGTGCTGGTGTAATCTTTAAATTTAACACCGATGTTTCTTGCTAATAACGAAGCACTTAGCAATTTTGATTTGTTGGTAAAATAAGCGCCAAATGAACTGCTTATTCCTAAAGCGTAATAATTTTCAATATATGATCCCAAGAAATTTCCTGTCATTCCGATGGACATATATGGATTGATTTCCTTGGAAATTGCTAATCCTAATGAATAATCCAAAGCACTGTATTCGCCAAGTTCATTTCCGGTTTCATCACGTTCTATAAATTCCCCAAAGGCACTATATGAGATGATGGGAGCGAGTGCGAAATGTTTCGTTTTCAGTGCAAATGAAAGAATACCCTGATTTACTCCTCCTGGGTGTAACACAGTGGACATCAGAATTTTCCCATTATCAGAATTCTCGAGTAAGGCGGGATTAATAATTGCATTTGAAAGATCACTCGTTTTTACTGCGATTAATGCATGTCCAGTACCGGCAGATTTTGCTGAAACCAAAGAGGACAGGTAAGTGAACGAATTATTTCCATAATACTGCGCATTGCCATTAAAGAACAGAGAAACAAAGAATAGAATGGATAAATACTTCATGTATAACTAACGCATCTCAAAGGTAAAAATTTTAATTTCTTAAATATTTTAAATAAAAATGTTATTTTTAGAAAAAAGAAGCGTGTTTATGATAAAAATATAAGCCTATGCAAAATTATACCCAAACTATTCTCTTGATTGGAAATCATGCTTCGCTTCATGCTGACGCATTTATTGAGAATTCTAATCAACACAAAATCATAAAATTGAGATTTGAATCATCTGATCCCTTTGATGAAGCTACTTCGAATAAAATCTGGTTAGATAATCAATCAATTAATACACAAAGAGATTACGATATAGAAAGTTTAGTTTTGGCAATAAATGAAAACAAGCTGCCGTCAATACTTTCTAATGTAACACTAATTGTTGGAGATCCTAGTGAACTGTTATATCAGGCTTTTTTATTAGCCATGCTCAAGGAAGATCCGAATAATTTTAGAGGGATTAACGAAAACGAAAGTCCATCTGATGTGGTTAATTTGTTTTTGTACCCTGTAGGGATGATGGCGCAAGACATTAGAAAAGAACTTTCCAATTTAATGTATTGCCTTAAAAAACATGAAATGGGGACTTATCTTATTCGAAAAGAAGAGAAAGATTTAGATTCACTTTTTAAGTTGTTATTGAACAGTCTTACTTTTATGTCAATTGTTGAATTAGAAGATCAAATTAAAGGAATCGAACATTTGGTTTCGCCAAGATTGAGTATGCAAGTATAATGGATAGTAGGGTACAGCAGGTTATTTTTGAGGAATGTCTTAATCGCTATAAAAACTTGTTTTTTAAGTTAATAATAGACAAATTTCCAGATAGAGAAGATGCTAAAGATATTTATCAAGAATTTTGTATCCACTTGTATACAAAAATTGGTTTGCTCTATCCAGACCAATCTGATTTGTTTGACACAAAGTCATGGCTTTCCACTGTTGTAAATAATTTTTGTATTTCCATACTTCGAAAGAGAAATGGTAAACGACAAGTTTCATTCGTTTCCGAGGAGAAAACAAGTTTAATTCGCGCTAATTACAGCGAAGGAAACGAAACTTTTGATGAATTCTCGGACCGAGCCGAAAAAATACCAATTGAGAATGCCTTAGATGATGCCTTGAGTGTTTTAGACAAACGCGACGTATTAATTTTAAAAATGAAATATTATTACGGAAAACCTTCCGTGTATATCAGTAAAAAAATGAACGAAACACACGTGGATGTCTATATTGGAAGACTTAAAGAAAGGTTGAAAAAGAAAATAGGGATTAAAAATTTAGATGAATTTTTAATCCGTTATAACATTGAATTCTAGAAATTTAGGTAACGCTCTTTTTTCTCCTCGTATATATCGTCAATTGTTACAAGAATCCCTGTTTCTTCCACATTCCCAAATTCAGGGTTTACGGCTGTTCCAAACGTCTTCATTGAAGGCGACAGACTCATGTAGATATTAACCAATGGAGGTACAAATTCTCCGTGTTCCCGCACAAAAGTATTTAGTTCTTTAAATGCTTCTTTATATGGCAAATCTTTTATCTTTTGTAAATACATGCTACAATCCTCATCCAGTATTAAGGGATTATAAGGTGTCATCAGCTTTTCCTTATCAGGGAAAAAAGTATGCATAAAAGTCAGTAGAAAATTACGTGAAGGCCTATTGTAATCTGGATACATAGTAACCTTTCCGAAGAAATAGCGAATTTCAGGGTTGAATTTCACTAAGGCTCCAAGTCCGTCCCAAATATTATCGAGTGCATACAAGCCTTTTTTAGGATTCACTGATGGTTGGTAATCCGGCTGAACCCAACTTCTTCCTAATTCAATTGTTTTTGGAAGGTAATTTTCAATAAAATCAGTCGAAAAATTAAAGTAATGAGCAGTTGACAGATGTATTTCTTTGTTTGAGTCTATGGCATCTTTACATTTGATATACCTATAACCACCGATAATTTCTTCGTCTTCCGGTGACCAAACGATGAGTTGCTGATAACAAATTTCACGTAAGTCATAGTCATCTAAATCGAGTTCTTCGCCCGTTCCTCCTCCCGAAGCACGAAAAGTTATTTCTCTCAATCGTCCTATTTCTCGCAGTGTATTTGGTGCGTTATGTTGATTGACAATATAAATTTCATTGTCGCCTTTTCTTGTTTTACGAATAAATTTTTCTGATGTCAACTCAGCCTTTAAATCCGATTTTGATACGGGATTAATTATCGTTTTCATTTCGATTGTCTAAATTGATGAACATGTTTTCTAAACCACTCTGAAGCTTCTATATCACTCCATTCTTTATTTATTTCTTGACCCAAAATAGGTTTCCCAATGGTAAAAGTGATGGTTCTGTTTTTTTGTTTAAATAACTCATCGGCCAAATACATCATTTCAATATTTGCTTTAATACCAATGAATTTTCTGAATTTGGATAGTCTATAAAAGAAATTGGTTAACTCTCCGTCAATAAATACGGGAACAATTGGCCTATTAAATTCTCGGCCATATTGCACAAATGTTTTTTTCCATAAAAGATCCGTAACCTCTCCATTTATTTTCCTCGACACCATTCCTGCCGGAAATATGCAGACCAATTTATCGGAATCAAAAATATTGCGAATTTGTTGACGAACTGATGGAGCATTTTTCCCATGTTTATTTACTCCAACGAATAGATTTTTTAAATTTTCTAAATTCATTAAGAGATCGTTAACAATAAAACGAACATCTTTTCTCTTGTCTTTAATTCCTGTAACAAAGGCTACCGCATCCATTCCACCCAACGGGTGATTCATTGCAACAATAGTTGGACCTGTTTCTGGAAGATTTTCAATTCCATTAATAACGACTTTAATATTAAAATAAGTTACAATGGCTTGACAAAATTCATTGTCATACAAATGGCCATGCTGATCAATAAAATCGTTAATTTCATCTTCATGTAATATCCTTCGTAAATAATTAATGACAAACCTCGGGAGCCACTTAAGAAGCTTCGGGTTTTTGCTTTGAATTAATCTTCGGATATCAACTAGCTTTTCTTTCTTCACAAACTAAAATTACTTTTTTTTACATCGTTGAAGTATCAACCTACTTTTCTTTTTTCCACAAATACTTTTTAGTAGTTGAAATTTATTTTTAATCCGTCGTATGCTGGAAAAACATGATTCGGAAGTAAATTTTTAATATCATCGTGTTTACCAAAAAGATGAGAAATATGAGTTAAGTATGCAGATTCAGGTTGAATCAATTCAATGAAATTTAACGCTTCTTCCAAGTTAAAATGAGAAATATGTGGAAATAAATGCAAAGCGTTAATAATTAGTGTTTTTGAACCTTTAACTTTTTCTATTTCTGCTTCCGGAATTGTTTTTGCGTCAGTGATGTACGTTAAATCCCCCATTCGGTAACCTAAAACAGGCATTTTATAGTGTAAAACTTGAATTGGAGTTAACGCGAACGATTCGGAAAGTTGAAATGGATTCTCGTCTATTTTCTGGATCGCTAATTTTGGAATTCCCGGGTAAGAATCTTCTGAAAAAATATAGTGATATTCTCGATGTAAGGCAACGTTTACAGCAGCTGTGGCAAAAACTTTCATAGCTTCGTTCTGTTTATGGTTAAACGCTCGAACATCGTCTAAGCCCGAAATATGATCTTTGTGCTCATGTGTAAAAATCACTCCATTTAGATACTGAACATTTTCTCGAAGCATTTGATAACGAAAATCAGGGCCGGTATCAATTACGAATTGCTTATTTTCCACCTCAATTAAGACACTACTTCTCGTTCTGTTATCCTTTGGATTTGATGATTTACAAGTGCTGCAATCACAAGCAATAACAGGTACTCCTTGAGAAGTTCCGGAACCAAGAATTGTTAAGATTCCTTTTCTCATAGTTAAATAGTTACGAGTTTATGTGACGCATCCTTTTTCAAAAATGACTTTATAATCATTTTAATGTCTTTATCCTCTTTTATTTCGTTAATATATCTTGTCCAATGAATAGCTTCTTTACCGTGAAAATGAAATGGTGCATACCCGTATCCTCGAAAATGACCATTATCTACCCAAACTAAACTCTTTTCTGTTTTGTCGCGACCTTTATCTATGAGGAAGAAACTGTCCTTGTCAAAGCTAGTATCATCAATAAATTGATTTACGCGTTTATTATATTCCTCCGCATTTTCTTCTCCCAAACAAGCGCCATGGCAAGATTTTATGGTGTACTGAAAGCAGGCTTCTTTCGTATGATACAATGAACACAGCTTTTGACAAAGGGAATATTTCTCACAAAAATACCTTAGGTAATCGTTTGCTTCTTTCTTCGAGTTAAAATATTGGATAGGTTGAGCGTTTGTTTTTGCAATTGATTTTAATGTGAGGGTAAGATATCCGTTATCGTCTAACTCGTCAAACAAGCCCCAAGGAAATAGACTTTTCCTCAATTTTCTATTGTACAGTGGTTGGTGTTGTTTGATGAGTAGCGATTCTCTTAACATGGCAATTAATTCAGAACCAGTTAACTCGTATTCAATTCGCACAATATCTTGAATCAATTTAAGGCCTTTGACACTTTTTGTGTTTCGGAGATGTTGTTCTACGCGTTTCTTGATATGGATACTTTTACCGATGTAAATAATCTGATTAAATTCATTTAAAAATTTATAAACTCCTGCTTTGTTAGGGATCTCATCAAGAATTTCCAAATCTAAATTGGGGTGGACATTTCTGGGATTGACCTCTTGTTGAATGAATTTTTCGAGCCTGTTATTGTCTTTTCGTAAAAGTAAATCAAACAATTTGGTAGTGGCTAATGCATCACCACCGGCACGGTGTCTACCGTCAATTTCAATACCTAAAGAAGCGCTAAGCTTACCAAGGCTGTAAGAAGGATGTCCAGGAATGACATAGCGAGAAGATCTTACGGTACATAAGTGTGGCATTCGAAAGTCAAATCCCAAATGTTTAAACTCTGAACGCATCATACCATAATCGAATGAAACATTATGAGCAACGAAAATACAACCTTCCGTAAATTCAATTATTTTTTTTGCTACTTCATAAAATTTAGGCGCATTTTCTACCATTTTATCGGTGATTCCCGTCAGACGGACAATAAAATCAGGAATAAATTGTTCTGGATTCAATAAAGTGATAAACTCGTCAATGATTTTTTCGCCATCGTGCTTATACATTGCCAATTCAGTGATTTTAGAAGTTTTTGGACTTCCGCCGGTAGTTTCAACATCGACAATCACGTAGTTCATTGTACTAAATTAGAAAAAAGCTTCATTTGAAATACAATCCCCAAAGATTTGCTAATTTATGTGACGATCTAATTTTTTCTAAATGCTCGTTCGTAAAGTTCTACCCATTGTTTTGGCGTCATTTTTTGAACAAGCTTTGCGATTAAATCGAAAGGAATGTCATTTACTTTTTTAAAGCGAATACATGACTTCCCCATGTCAAGTTTTTGAGAGGTATGTTTAGAATATTCATGAATGAACCAGTCATACAACGACTTTTCCGCATAAATACCCATATGGTATAGGTTTATTGAGTTTTTTTGAGAAGCAAAACTCAAAAAAGGTAATGGAATTTTCGGATCACAATGATATCCTTTAGGATATATCGAATGAGGTACAACGTAACTAATCATTCCATAACTTACAGTTTCTTCGAACCCTTCTGGTAAATTTTGAAGAATTGTTTGTCTTAATTTTTCAACGGCAGATTTTCTCTCATCTGCAATCGCAGCTATCAAGTCTTCTACGGACATTTTAAACCTTATTAAATTCTACCGGGATAAACTTGCAATGCTTCTTTCAAACATTCAACTGCATTTTTCAAAGATTCTTTGTTTAAGACGTAAGCGATACGCGCTTCATTTTTCCCAGCTCCAGCTGTGGAATAAAAGCCGTTTGCAGGCGCCATCATAACGGTTTGTCCCTTGAAATTAAACTCTTCCAGAAGCCACTGACAAAACTTTTCAGCATCGTCAACAGGGAATTGTGCTACACAATAAAATGCGCCCGATGGTTTTGGACAAAATACCCCAGGAATTGAATTCAATCCATCAACCATAATGTTTCTGCGTTCAACATATTCTGAGACGACATCATCGAAATAGGATTGAGGAGTTTCGAGTGCAGCTTCCGCCGCAATTTGATCAACTGTTGGGGGAGAAAGTCTCGCTTGTCCAAATTTTAAAGCTGCCGCCATTACCTCTTTGTTTTTGGTAATCAATGCTCCGATTCTTGCGCCGCACATGGAGTAGCGTTTGGAAACCGAATCAATCATGATGACATTATTTTCGATTCCTTCTAAATTCATTACAGAAAAAGGGTGATTTCCATCGTAGCAGAATTCTCGGTATACTTCATCCGCAAAAAGAAAAAGATCATATTTCTTAACGATAGTTCGTAATTGCTCAAGTTCGTGCTTTGAATACAAATATCCTGTTGGATTTCCGGGATTACAAATCACAATTGCCTTTGTTTTTTCGGTAATCTTTTTTTCAATTTCTTCCACAGGAGGTAAAGCAAATCCATTTTCGATAGTTGCCGTAACAGGAACAACAGTTAGACCAGCAGTAACTGCAAAACCATTGTAGTTTGCGTAAAATGGTTCCGGAATAATCACTTCATCACCAGGGTTACAGGTTGTCATGAATCCAAAAATTAAGGCTTCAGATCCTCCTGTTGTTACAAGAATATCTTCAGTATTCACAGGTAATCCTTGATTGATATATGAAGACGATAATTTTTGGCGATAACTCTCGAATCCGGCAGAATGCGAATATTCAATTACTTTTCGGTCCATTTGTTTAATGGCAGTAAGTGCTACCTCTGGCGTTTCAATATCGGGTTGACCGATGTTTAAATGATACACCGTAGTGCCTCTTTTTTTTGCGGCCTCTGCATATGGAACTAATTTTCTAATGGGAGAAGCTGGCATTGCCTCTGCTTTGATTGAAATTTTAGGCATTGTATAAATTTTTTGACAAATTTAATGTTTCTTTCTTTCGCGATTTGCTAAAAACGATGACAAATTCATTTAAGAATCGATCCTTTAAATGGTAATATTGTGAATTAATTCAACTTGACTTAAATGGCCGATCTAATTTACTTAGCTTGTCTTGCAATAAAATCCAACAAAGATGAGCAGAAAAATACCCTATCATGGAGCCAGCAATGATATCTTGAAGAAAGTGTTGCGAAAGGTAAACCCTAGAAAATGCTACCGAAATAGCGAGGAATGCAAACAAAAGTTGGTAGTGTTTTTTTTCTTCAAAAAAATAGGCGAGTAGGGTAAAAACTGCAAAACAAGAGGTGGCATGTCCGGAAGGAAAGGAATGATGTGAGTGATAAGTAAAATTCTCGATAAATCTAAAGGTTTCATCCTCCTTAAAATAATAATAAGGTCTATGAAAATTGGTAAAAACAACTTGCTTTAATAGTTGAGCAATTATGGCCGAGCTGACATAAGAAATGATGATGAGTAACCCAAGTCTAATATTTTTTATCATAAACAATAACCCAATAACAATGGCGAAAACACCATCGCCAAGATGAGTGTAAAATCGCATCACCAAGTCTAGCCATCCCGTCCCAAGGGAATTAAGTTTTTTATGCAATTCATATTTGTCAGTCAATAAGATAACTACCATTCCAACAAACCAAAACAAACGTATGAATTGCTGATACCATAGTCCTACAGGAATATATTTTTTAGTAAACATCTGAAGTCTTTTTATTGATAAGGATACTAAAAAGCACCGCATCATACATGAAGTGAGCTGAAATGGAAAACCAAATGCCAAAGGAGTACATACCAATGGCAAGTAAAAATATAAATGGTAATAATATCAAGCCGTAAACGGAAAAACGCCAATTCCATGGATTTAAATACCCATGCATGGCAACAAATAAAATAGAAGTCGGTAGCCAACCTAAATAATACTGAATGCCAGTGCGAAACAACAATTCTTCTCCAACCCCTGCACAGATAGAAAGAAATATCCCATCGTACCATTTCAAATTCATACGTCTTACAAGGTGATCAACTTTAACAGGTACCTTATCGAAAAATGGAGCCTTCATTATTACATAGCCAAGTAAAGCATATACAAAGCCTAACTCTAAGCCATAACCCATTGGAATAATTCGAGCTTCATCTAATGCGAGAAATTCCATCAACGAAATTCCTTCCATGTAATGCAACAATAAAAAAGCAGGAATTGGAAATATAAGTAAGGTAACCCAACCTAAAATGAGTATTCTAGTGCGCATTTTGATTGAGTAGGTGATTTAAATGAATATTTCCTTTGGTCATATCGTTTGAATGTGCTAATTTAGTCGAAAGTTTAAAACTCACGCCTATAGATCAATTTTACTTTTAACCGTTGTACGCAACTTTAAATTGTAAATAATGATCGTTTCTGCTCAAACTGACCGTGAATTAATCCAATCTTATATCCAAGGAAATGAGAAATCATTTGAACTTCTACTTTTCCGATACAAAGACAAAGTATATAAATTCATCAACCTCAAGGTTCGAGACTCTGCACTTGCGAATGATATTTTTCAGGACACCTTTGTTAAGGTAATTAACACCTTGAAGAGTGGTAATTATAACGATGAGGGAAAGTTTTTATCTTGGGTTATGCGAATTGCTTCGAATTTGGTCATCGATCATTTCAGAAGACAAAGTAAGGTGAGAATGATTTCAGAATCGAATTCCTTTGATGAAGAGTATTCTGTTTTTCACAAACTTGCTTCAGATGAAAAAAATTACCTTCAACAAAAATCATATGAAGAATTAGAATGTCAAATGATTAAACTAATTGACTACCTTCCAAAAGCTCAGAAAGAAATTGTTGAAATGCGCATATTTCAAGATATGTCGTTCAAAGAAATAGCAGATGTCGAGAATATTTCTATTAATACAGCTTTAGGTAGAATGCGCTATGCATTAATTAACATTAGAAAAATGATTGATAAAAAGCAATTAGTCACAGACATCGCTTAATTTATTTTCATCCATAATTTCTTCGTTTATCAGGCTGTCATTGCTTATCTTTGTAGGATAACTTAAGTTTATGTTTGAAAATCTTACCGATAAATTCGAAAGGGCATTTAAAGTTCTAAAAGGACAAGGCCAAATAACGGAAATTAATGTTGCTGAAACACTTAAAGAGGTTCGTAGAGCGCTACTTGACGCAGACGTTAATTTCAATACGGCAAAGCAATTCACCAATACAGTAAAAGATAAAGCGCTAGGACGAGACGTTCTAACCGCTGTTTCTCCAGGTCAATTAATGGTAAAAATCTGCCACGAAGAATTGGTAGAATTAATGGGAGGAAATGAAGCTGAACTAAACCTTAAAGGAAGTCCTTCAATTGTGTTGATGTCTGGCTTACAAGGTTCTGGAAAAACTACCTTCACTGGGAAATTAGGGAATTATCTTAAAAATAAAAAAGGAAAAAATGTCTTACTCGTAGCCTGTGATGTTTATAGACCTGCAGCAATTGATCAGCTGCATGTTTTAGGAGAACAATTAGGCATAGAGGTCTATTCCAATCGCGAGGAGAAAAATCCTGTAAAAATTGCCCAAGATGCAGTTATACATGCACGTAGTAAAGGTTTCAATGTGGTCATTGTGGATACCGCTGGCCGTTTGGCTATTGATGAGCAAATGATGGATGAGATTGCTCGCGTTAAATCTGCTATTCAACCGAGTGAAACACTCTTTGTGGTGGATTCCATGACGGGACAAGACGCTGTAAATACTGCAAAAGCGTTTAATGAAAAAATAAATTTCGACGGTGTTGTCTTGACTAAACTCGATGGTGACACGAGGGGAGGAGCAGCACTTTCTATTAAAGCAATTGTTAACAAACCTATAAAATTCGTAGGTACCGGTGAGAAAATGGATGCCTTGGATGTTTTCTATCCGAAGCGGATGGCGGATAGAATATTAGGGATGGGAGATGTCGTTTCACTTGTAGAAAAGGCACAAGAACAATTTGACGAGGAAGAGGCAAAACGCTTACAACGAAAAATCATGAAAGATCAATTTGATTTGAATGATTTTTTAGCGCAACTTCAACAGATTAAAAAAATGGGTAACGTTAAAGACCTCATGGGAATGATACCGGGAATGGGTAAGGCTATGAAAGACGTTGATGTTCCAGAAGATGCATTTAAAGGTGTTGAAGCTATAATTTTATCGATGACTCCAAAAGAAAGAGCTAATCCGGGTATTTTGAACATGGCTCGAAAAAATAGAATTGCTAAAGGAAGTGGAACAAATGTTCAAGAAGTAAATAAATTACTGAAACAATTCGAGGATATGCGCAAGATGATGAAAATGATGAGTAACCCGCGAAACATGATGGGAATGATGAACCGTTTAAAAGGCATGGGTGGAATGCCAGGGATGTAATACATGAGTAATTTTTTTGACTTTCCTGAAAAGCCTGTTTTAGCAAAACCATCTGAAGATAGCAACTGGGGGTTGACGATCTTTTCAATCGTCTTATTCATCGGTGTTTTCCTACTTTTCTTTGACCATGAATTTGAATTTATCACCCACTTGGTGTTGGTATTAATTATTCATGAATTCGGACATTTTATTGC
>CAZLVX010000013.1:0-1458 GCA_964562965.1 uncultured Lishizhenia sp. | reverse complement strand
GAAGCTATGTCCTTGAAAACAATACCTTGTTGCGGAAATATATTACATTTTCTGATAACATTGATGAGGCAGTTATTGCCTCTCATGTTCAGGCATTGTTGGTGGCGCCTGTTCGATATGATGTTGGCATTTTAGGAAAGATATTAGTGATTTCGGTATGGTTTTTAGCGACAATCGCGTTGCCAATGCTTCTTTTTTTGCTTCTCGCTTTGGATTACATTTCCATTGATTGGTATTTTAAGACGCCAATAATATAAAATGAATAGGATTGTTTTACTCTTATTATTTGTAAGTTTTTTTCAAAATTACAAGGCGCAATCTAATTGTTCAGAGATTACTGTCAAAGCGAGGGTTATTGATACCTTGAGACCTCAATCCTTTTACCATGTTGTCGTCTATAACAAGTCGCGAGGGACGGCTATGTTTGGTCAACCAGACGGTTGGTTTAATGTCCAAGCTAGATTATTTGATACAATTGTTGTTTCTGTTAAAGAATACCCTAAGGAGACCTTTATTGTTAACGAAGAAATTTCTTGTCGACTAAATAAAGTTATCGTACTAAAATACAAATCAAAAAAGCTAAATGAAGTTATTTTGCGCCCAATTAAATCAGCTGCAGAAATTAAAGAGGAAAGGCAAAAATTGGCACTTGGAAAAACACGTTCTGTAACAGGGATTGATGTGTTGCAAAGCCCAATTACCTATTTGTATGAAACTTTTTCCCAAAAAGAACGCAGTAAACGATGGGTGGCGGAGGCAAGATTTGCGGATAAACAGCGTGAATTATTGAAGGAGTATCTTCGCACGTGTAATTCTTACAATCTTATTTCAATAGATGAGCAAGAAATGGATGATTTCGTTGACTTTATGAACATGGATCTTAATTTTTTCAGATCGGCAAGTGACTACAGTTTGGCGCTCTTTGTAAAACGAAAATTTCAAGAATTCAAATCAAGGTAATTGTTACGAAACACGACTGGTTGGTTCCCATACGCTTGATTTTACGCCTTTTAAGTAAGCAAAAAATCCAATAAAAAGTGCAATATTCATGCTGTAAAAATGAATTGCAGCGGAAATAACTGGAATTTTAAGTTTTAAACGCGACAGCAATGGGCTCAGTAGAAACATAAGCTGAATAAGGAAGATTGGAAATATATCCTTCTGAAAAAACGAGATATATCCTGAGCATATTAACATACACAAAAGAAAAAAGGGTGAAAGCCATCTTAGAACCTTGTGAGAGAAAAAAGCAATCGCTATAGGTCCTTTATTTGGAAGAAGCAAGCCTTTGAATCGAGATAAATTTTGAAAATTACCAATGGAGATTCTTTTTTTACGTTTAAATTCTTCCTCTGGTGCAATGGGAATGTCCTCGTAGCACAAGGCATTTTCTTGGAAAACTACGGATTGTTTCCTTTCTAAAACCTGCATCGTCATAAAAAAATCATCCATAAAAAA
>CAZLVX010000012.1:0-29395 GCA_964562965.1 uncultured Lishizhenia sp. | reverse complement strand
ATCGTCTCCATTAATCTTTTTACTCTTTTCTCATCCACACGTAATATAGTCTCTGAAAAAGCAGATTCCTCATCTAAAAGCACTTTTACAGTACCCGAAAAATGCAAGCAATTGACTTTGGCTTCCTCAACTAAGCGTTTCGCATTATTGGAGTTCACGCCACCACCAGGCATTATTTCAATCCTGTCTTTAGCGTAGGCAACCATCTGCTTTAAAATTGGAAAACCTGAATCAACGTTTGAGGAAAACCCCGAAGTTAAAATTCTGTTGAATTTCAAATCTATCAATTCATCTAACGATCTTTTCCATTCGATACTTTCGTCCACCGCCCTATGAAACGTGAGGTGTAATTCCCCAGTCAGTGATCTTATTTCCTTTAAAAAAGCAATATCTAATTCAAAATTCTCTTTAAGGCCTCCGATAGTGATTCCCGAAGCGCCATTCGCACTAAAGTATGCAACATCCCGAATCATTACCTTCTTTTCATCTGAACTGTAACAAAACCCTCCAGCTCGAGGTCTAATCAAAACATGGGTTTCTAAATTAAGCTCCTTAGCTAACTGAAATAAACCAGGTGAAGGGGTTAAACCTCCTTGATCTAAATCTTGGCAAAGTTCAATTCGTGAAACCTTATATTTTGAAGCCAGAAGTAAGGACTCTACAGACGAAGCGCAAAGTTCAATAGATATGGAGTTCTTCATGATGACCAAAATTCGTCATTTTTTAAGAGTTATTCCTTAACCCGAGAAAAAAAAGGGGCTATTTTCCTTATATTTGTGCAGCGTAGAAACATTAATATGGCGACAAAAACCACCGAACAGGCTGTTCAACAAATGAAATTTGAAGAATTCAAACAACATGTACTTGCTGACTTTCGCTTAGCATGTGAATCAAGAGAAGCCTCACTTTTAGGTCGAAAAGAAGTTTTAACAGGGAAAGCTAAATTTGGGATTTTCGGTGATGGAAAAGAACTCGCTCAAATCGCTCTTGCGAAGCAATTTCAAAAGGGTGATTTTCGTTCAGGTTATTACCGAGATCAAACGATTATGTTGGCCATACGTGAATTGACGATTCAACAGTACTTTGCAGGCCTCTATGCACACACGGATGTTGACGTTGAACCATTATCCGCAGGACGTCAGATGGGTGGTCATTACGCAACGCGAAATTTAGATAAAGAGGGTAATTGGAAGAATTTAATGGAGCAACGCAACAGTTCTTCCGACATCTCCCCTACTGCGGGTCAAATGCCTCGGTTGGTAGGTTTGGCTCAAGCATCAAAAGTGTATAGAAATAACTCGAATCTTCATAATGAATCATTTCAAAAATTTTCAAATAAAGGAAATGAAGTAGCTTTTGGAACCATCGGTGATGCTTCTACTTCTGAAGGTCCTTTTTGGGAATCCATAAATGCTATGGGCGTGATGCAAGTACCAGTTGTGATGTCGGTTTGGGATGATGGTTATGGTATTTCCGTGCCGCGTGAATACCAGACCACTAAAGGCAGTATCTCTGAAGCCTTGGCAGGAATGCAACGAACAAAGGATAAGCCTGGTTATGAAATATTTGTTACCAAAGGTTGGGATTACCCACATTTGTGCGAGACCTACGAAAAGGCAGTAAAATTGGCGCGCGAGGAACATGTTCCTGTTTTGGTGCATGTTCAAGAAGTAAATCAACCACAAGGTCACTCTACTTCTGGTTCACATGAACGCTACAAGTCTGCAGAACGCATGCAATGGGAAAAAGATTATGATTGTATTGCGAAATTTCGTGAATGGATCCTGGCTTTTAATGCAAATGGATTGACTATTGCTGATGATGCTCATTTGGACGACATTGCCAAGGAAGCCAAAGAAGCGGTGCGACAAGCAAAAAATGATGCCTGGAAAGCTTTTACCTCAGAAATAAAAAAAGATATTGACGGATTACTTCCCATTTTGCGTTCACTTGGTCAATCCTCTGAAATAGGAACATCCATAAACGCTATTGCCGATGAGTTGGAAAAAGCTTTTGAACCGATTCGAAAAGATGTATTGGGATATGCTCGAAAGGCGCTTCGAATAGCCATTCACACTCAGTCTCCATCGAAAAAATCCTTACAGGAATGGATTCAACAATCCCTTGAAGCCAATTTTGATCGTTACAGTTCCGTATTATATTCCGCTTCTGCACATGCAGCCACCAAGGTAAGCGGAATTGCACCTGAATATTCTGGTGATTCAAACATGGAGGATGGCAGAATTATTTTGCGTGAAAACTATAGAAAATTACTTGAAAAATACCCTGAAGTTCTTGTTTTTGGAGAAGATGCCGGTAAAATTGGAGGTGTAAATCAAACATTAGAAGGCCTGCAAGAACAATTTGGAGAGATTCGCGTTTTTGACACAGGAATCAGAGAGTGTACTATAATTGGCCAAGGTATTGGAATGTCTATGCGCGGATTAAGACCCATTGCTGAAATTCAATACCTCGATTATTTACTATATGCCATTCAAGTACTTTCTGATGACCTAGCCACCGTTCAATACAGAACAAAAGGAGGCCAAAAAGCCCCTTTGATTATTTCCACGCGGGGTCATAGATTAGAAGGCATCTGGCATAGCGGATCTCCTATGGGAATGATCGTTAATGCCGTTCGAGGAATTCATGTTTGTGTTCCTAGAAACATGACCAAAGCTGCCGGATTCTACAATACTTTACTCAAAGGTGACGAACCAGCTATCGTGGTGGAACCACTAAATGGATACAGAACCAAAGAGAAAATGCCAATTAACATTGGCGAATTCTGCGAGCCATTAGGGGTTCCTGAAGTTGTAAAAGAAGGTAAAGATTTGACCGTGGTTTCTTATGGCTCCACATTCAATTTGTGTCAGCAAGCAGCTCAAGCCTTGGAGGAACTCGGAATTTCAGTTGAACTAATTGATGTTCAGACACTACTTCCCTTCGACGTTCATCACCTAATTTCTGACTCTCTGAGAAAAACGAATCGACTTCTTATTGTAGATGAAGATGTAAGTTCAGGAGCCAGTGCATTTATTTTGGATAAAATAATGGTAGAACAAGGTGGGTATTATCACCTCGATTCAAAACCCATTACATTAACTGCGAAAGATCATCGTCCTGCATACGGAACGGATGGAGACTATTTTTCGAAGCCAAGTATTGATGATATTATCGAAACTGCTTACAGTATAATGCAAGAAGCTGATCCTGAAAAGTTTCCCGCTTTGTATTAAAGTTTTAATTTTAGCTTTAGTTCAAACTCAACATTAAAAAGTTAAGCTTTGAATTAATAAAACTTTATGTTGAAAGGCAATCTCATTTGAACGCCTGACATACTTTCTATCTTCTTCAATTCCTTGTAGTACTCCAACAATTCTTCCGGAAGCTGATTGGTTGAAGAAACATCTTTATCATCTTCCTCCTTTTCGTTTTCATCTTCTAGAAAATCCATTAATTTGTCTGCAAAATCTTTTTCCACCAACGGATAATACAATACTTCGTTCGTATCACCATTTACCAATTTTGCTGCATAGGCAATGGCTGACGTTAATCCACCAATTTCATCAACCAAGCCTATTTTAACTGCATCAGATCCGGCCCATACTCTTCCTCTTGCCACCTTGTTGACATTTTCTTTCGTCATTTTTCTTCCTGTCGCTACCTTAGAAAGAAAATCGTCGTAAATTTCGTCGACCTCTGCTTGTGTTATACTTAATTCCTCCTTTGTTAGCTTGCGATTTAAGGACAAGGAGCCGTGTTTATTTGTTGAAACGCGATCAAAGGTTATTCCTAATTTATTTTCCAACATTTTGCCCGTGTATGGAATCATCCCAAAAACTCCAATTGATCCGGTAATAGTACTGTTTTCAGCAAAAATTCGATGAGCCGGTGCTGCAATATAATATCCCCCAGAAGCTGCCACGTCGCCCATTGAAACAATGACTTTCTTTTTTGCCTTGGTTAGCTCCACTTCACGCCAAATTTCGTCACTCGCTAATGCACTTCCTCCAGGACTATTTATCCTAAAAACCACGGCTTCAATATTATCTTCCTCTCGAACTTTTTTCCAAAGTTTGCACAATTTTTCAGAGGCAATTCCATCTCCATCTCGCGAAATATCACCTTCTGCTACTATCACAGCGATTTTCGGTTTTTCAATCTGTCTAATTTCTTGATCTTCAAAAAAGAAATACTTTCCGTATTTTTCCACGGCAAGCATATTCAAACTACTTGGGTTGTTCACGCCTACTTTTTTAGCTAACACTTGCATCACCTCATCCCGGTATTTCACACCATTTATAAACTTAAATTTCACGGCATCTTGCATCCTTCGCAAGGACAAACTGTCCGCGTAATTATTCAGTTTTTCAACACTAATATTTTTATCTTTTGAAATGTCTTGGCATATATCGCTCCAAATTGAATTCATATAGGTTTTTGTTTGAAGCCTACTTGAATCGCTCATTTCTTTTCGGAAAAATGGTTCAACAGCACTTTTAAAATCATTGTTTTTTCCTCGAATGACTTCAACTTCGACATCCAATTTTTCTAAAAGACCGGTATAAAACATAACTTCTCCACCCAAACCTGTCCATTGAAAAACTGTTGATGGGAAACCATACACTTCATTCGCGGCAGAAGAAATATAATATGTTTTTTGAGATACATATTCTCCTGATAAATAGGCTACAACAAATTTTCCACTTTTTTCAAATTCGTCTATTGCTTTCCGAATTTCTTTAGCAGTTGAAACTCCGCAATTTACATCTCCGAGCTCCAAAAACAAACCTTTAATTCTATCGTCATTCTGAGCTTTTTTCAATCCATGTAAAATGTCAGGAAGACCTTTCTTTTGTTTGAAGGAGAACGTAGAGATTGATAAATCGCTTGAACTTTGTTCCGCAATTTCACCTTCCAACTTCATGTGCAATACTGTGTTGTCTTTAACTTCTAATTCACTGTCGCCCATTCCGAAGAACAGCGTTAAAACACCAAAAAGTGATAACATATAAATTACCGTGGAAATTATTCCTCCGATGACGACAGCTAAGAAGCTAGGCCAAAATATTTTTCCGAATTTGATTTTTCCTTCAGTCATTTTAGAATAGATTACCTAAGCGAAAGCTTGAATTTACCAAATTCATTTTTAACGAAAATCTTATTTCGCGCCCATACTGATTAAATTGCAATGCATCCAACGCATTTCCGGCACGATAAAGTGGGAAATACACACTTAAAACTGGTCCCAATTTCATTCCAACTCCTGCATTCAAGGCTGACTTATTACCGGCAATTCCAGCGTCCACAAAAACACCAAACAATTTAGGAATATAAGGTAACTCCGAGTAAATACTTACAGTTGATAAATTCTCAAAACGCTCATTTTGGTCATTAACTGTATTAAACCCTCCCATATTATTCATTCGTTGATTACTCCAAAATCCGTTAGGCTGAAATCTGCCAAAATAATATTCTTCCATATAAATATCTTGATCACCCATTGCTCCACCGAAAGAATACAAAAATGCAGATTGATCTGTATTTGTTGCTAAATTCCAACCTGTAAAAGCACGAACCTCCATCCAACGTTTTTGTTTGTTGCGTAAATAACGCCATTTGTATTTCATTTCAGTTTGAACACGGTTCATCGAAACACTTGGTTCTATGTAATCTATAAGATCGTCCACACGGTTTCTATTCGCATATTCATAACGAACTTTCCAATCAAATCTATGGTCTGTCAAATTAACATTGTAATTGTATTGTAAGAATCCTCCTAATTGTGTGAATCCATTCATTCCATAATCATCCTTTCTAAACGAGCCTTGAATAAGCACGTCGTGTGATGTAGGGCTTGCCTCTCCTCGATTACCTAAATTCAATTTGAGATAAGGCGCCAAAGACACTAATTGCGCGTCTTTAGAATCTCCAGTTCCAAAATGACGTATCGACATTCCAAGTTTAGAAGATTTAAAACGAGTAGCCGGTAAAAAAGTATAACTAAACTCTGCCATTCCAACAGGTCGCAATCTACCAGTTGAAAATTGAGGAGCAAAAACAAATTGAAACGGTTTAAATGGAATACCAAGATTGTGAATTGCACCTCCAAACATAAATCCATCGTATGCATTTCCGCCGATTGTTGGAGTCCAGAAGAAATTTGTTTTATTTATGTCGTGATCGCCAATTAAAAATTCACCTTTCATAGGCTCACAGTACGGAAATAGTTTCTTATTCCAATGATTATTCGAACGTTTCAATTCAGGAATATCTTTACTTACATCAATAGAAAAACGAGAATAGTCTGTACCGTTAAAAGTTAAGGTAGATTTCTTTACTGGCTCTGCCCATTTGGTCTCCACTAACATACTATCCCTATCTTTTTTATCCATAAAAGCATTCACCTCTATGGGGCCTTGCACTTGTCCTACGTTTTTTACGGTTACTTGTGTCGTATTGGTAAGTTTATCCTTTTTAACACGTTGAATTTTGTAATCAATGTGTCGCGTCGTTTGAATCAAATCGGTGAACAACCAACTCAAGTTTTTTCCTGTGGAAGATTCAATTGCTTTTTTCATGTCTTCAGGTTGAGGGTGCTTGAATTTCCATTGCTCGTAATATTCATGCATGGCTTTATCAAAAAGCTCTTCTCCAAGATAATCTTTAAGGTAGAAAAATACCAACCCGGTCTTCTGGTACATAATAATACCATAATTTGCCGAGGTGAAAGCTGCAGAATGGGTTTCAATAGGTTGATCCAGACCAAAACCAGCAATAGCACGGTAAGAAATATCTCCCATGTCGTGATGATCTAGATCGTTAAGGTGGAATTTTCCATTTAATACCATGTCTGAAAATCGTGTATTGTTCGGATATTTCGTTTGGATGTAACGCATTTCATTTAAGGTATTCATTCCTTCATCCATCCAACCATGAACACGTTCATTAGAACCAAGTATTCCATAAAACCAATTATGTCCTACTTCGTGAACAATTACAACCTCCAACTCTTCTTTTGAAGAAGCGTTTCCAATTACAGTTACGTTTGGATATTCCATACCGCCACCTGCCGAAATAGTTCCATCCACGGCTGTTACTTGGTTATATGGATAATCGCCGTTCCAGAGTGAATAATAATACGTTCCATCGTTAATATATTCAATCGCATGTTGCCAAGTCTTCGCATTTGATGGCACAAACATGGCCCATGACGTAACCTTACGTTTACTTTGCGGCAGTTCAACTTCACCTTTTAGCACCGCATAACGTTTATCGGCAAACCAAGCAAAATCGTGCACATTATTTTGAATGTAGCGAATTGTCTTCATGTTTGTTGAGGACGTCGGAAATTCTGATGCTTTTGTCTTGGATAGGGTTAATAAATCTCCAATACCCGATTCTGTTTCTTTCGCCTTTTTAGATAAGAAATCAAGCTCACTTTGGGTTTGTAAATCACCTGTGGCACCAACTACATAATTTTCAGGTAAGGTTATCGTAACGTCAAAAGAACCGTATTCAGAATAAAATTCACCTTGATTCAAATATGGAATTTGATTCCAACCATTCTTATCGTATACCGCAGGTTTTGGATACCATTGTGTTATTTGATATGATTGTCCAACATGACCTAGACGAGAAATTTCTCCCGATGGTATTTTTACTTTAAAAGGAGTTTCTATAGTAATGCGTTCTCCTGGCCTTAAGGGTTTAGCCAACTGTAAGATACAAATATCCATATGCTCAGGATCATAATCCCATTTTAGCATCGCACCTTCCGATTTAAAATTCAGCGAATCAATCCATCCGCGATCACTCTCAGGACCAAAAAACAATTCTGTTTGGCCATTTTTATACAATTGTTTTGCTAGAGCACTATTTCGGTTGCGGTAGGCATTCGGCCATAAATGAATATATAGTTTCTCGAGAACATTTGGTGAATTGTTAACATATTCCATGGATTCAAATCCCCTTAGGTAGTGATTTTGGTCGTCAAGAGAAACGTTTATTTTGTAATTCACCTCTTGTTGCCAATACTTCTGTGCCATCGAGAATGTTGCGCAAAGAGAAATAGCGGAGAAGACAATAATCTTTTTCATATGTATGTAATTTGTTTTTTTTTATTTGTCATATGGACCGCTTTAGCAGCCACGTAGTGAATCGCACAAGAGATTTTTTCATCAGTATTTTTATGGAAAAACTATTTATGCTTATTTCATTTAGTTAATTTTTACAAATGTAATCTTTTGACGATTTATCCTATAATTTGTTACCTAATTTAAAAGAAAAAGGCCTTCTTTTCAGAAGACCTTTCCTTGATAAAATATTGATTAGATATTATTTAATTACCTTAAATTCAACTCGTCTATTTTTAGCTTCCTTAACGTCAGCTTCATCATCCTCCACAATATCACTACTCACTTGCAAACTGCTTTTGTGAGAAGCTTTCAATCGTGATGCATCAATACCATTCTTTACAAGGTAATTAATCACAGCTTTCACACGTTCTCTATCTAAGTCTTTGTATTGCTCATCTTGAGCTCCAGCTTCGTCTTCTTTTACATCCGTATGACCAATCACTTCTATATTCATTTTAGGATCTTTTTTCATCGCATCCAAAATAAAAGTTAGATTATCTGTAGCATTGGAAGTAAATTTGGCTTGACCACCTCGGAAATGCACTTGATGTGCTTCTACTTTCTGAGCTAGGGTCATTTTTTCATCTAACTCAATCGGTTTATTGTAAATAACTGGTGAAAAAGATTCTTCTAAATTAACCACAACAGGCTTGAAACATTCACATTCTTCTTCTTTATCGATTAGGCGAATTACAATATTATCCACGTAATAATAAGCATGATTCATGGCTTCTGCCTCAGACTCTTTTGGTTTTTTAACTGATTCAAATTTCCATGGCGTATCCGTTGACGTATAAGCTTGATTAGGCTGAAAATTACCAATGGTAATGAATTTTTCATCCCCCTTTGCAATATAAACGTTTCCAACCTTTTCCCAACCGAAAAATCCTTTGATTATTCTTCTCGGAACGCGATCCTTGGTTGGATTTAACACCAAATGATCGTCTGTATCACCAACTTTTGGAGGTTCTGCACCAAATGGACTTTTTGAAAAATACAATCCAAGATTGTTTATTGCATATTTAGAACTTTCCGCTAAGGAAACATCATAAGACACGCAATATTTTAATCCTTTTTTTAATGTTACTGTTTCTTTACCTTTTTTAAGCGCAATGGTAATATAACTTCTTTCTAAATTTCCATTCTTTCCTGGCTTATATGCGATTAATCCTGCATAAGCCTCTCCACCTTGTCCTTCTTTTGGGTTCTCTGAACCGAAAACATTGTTTGGAATACCAACATCACCCGATGCGTCCTTCATAAACAAATCAGCTTTTACTTCCATTGTCGAAAGAACTTCTCCTTCTAACATTTCTACAGCACCAATTTCAGTTACCGTTTCTTTATCTTTAGTGTTTTCGAATGTCATTTTGAACACTTCTTTTTCATTACCTTTTCCTTTTTGAGCAAAGGAAACATTTGTAACTCCAGAGGCAATAACCACTGAAAACAACGCGATTGATACTTTCTTACAATTCATAATTTTTAACAGTTTTAATGAATACTTTCACCTTTTCAGGGTCAATATCCGGATAAACTCCGTGACCCAAATTTACAATATGTCTTTGACTTTTAAAGGATTTCAACATATTTATTGTTTCTTTCTCAATTAATTCATCGGAACCATACAACACGCAAGGATCTAAATTTCCTTGTAATGTCTTTGTTTCACCGACCAAATTTCTTGCAACATGTACATCCATATTCCAATCTAATCCTAATGCAGTACAAGGTAATTTAGAAATATCGTCTAAACTCGCCACTGCACCTTTAGAGAAAACTGTTAAGGGTACGCCATCTAATGCTTTTACAATTTTATTTATATAAGCAATACCGAATGTTGCGTACTGTTCACGTCCCAAAATTCCTGCCCAAGAATCAAATATCTGTAGCGCGTCCGCTCCAGCTTCCAACTGCCCTTTTAAATAGTCAATTGTCACAACCGAAATGCGGTTTAGCAATTCATGTGCCAAATCGGGTTTTGTGTATAATAGTTTCCTTGATTCAGAAAAAGTTTTCGATCCTCTACCTTCCACCATATAACACAAAATCGTCCATGGAGCACCAGCAAAACCTATTAATGGCACTCTATGATCTAGTTCTCGTTTGGTTATCTTTAAAGCTTCAAAAACATAAGAAAGGCGATCGTAGACATCGATTTTTTTATCGAGTAAAGCAAATTGTTCTTCTGTTCGAATCGTATTTTCGAACCAAGGTCCTTTTTGTTCAATCATTTGATAAGGCAATCCCATTGCTTCTGGAACCACCAAAATATCTGAAAAAATTATGGCAGCATCGACTCCTAAAATATCTACCGGTTGAATAGTTACTTCAGCCGCAAATTCAGGTGTTTCCACTAATTCCTTGAATCCTCCCATTTTAGAACGAACAGCTCTGTATTCAGGAAGAATTCTTCCGGCTTGACGCATTAACCAAACAGGATAACGGTCTAATTTCTCCCCTCTGTGGGCGCGCAGATATAAATCATTTTTTAAAGACATGGACACAAAGATAAGGAATGATCATGTAAAGTATGAATCTACAATTCATAGAATCTACCATTGGATTTCTTTTTTTCCTAACATTCGCAAAAACTCGTTCGTTTTTGAAAAATGTTTACAGCCAAAAAAACCTCTATGACTCGATAGAGGAGATGGATGCACACTCGTGAGCACTAGGTGTTTTCTTTTATCGATAAAATCAGCTTTTGAGATCGCTTTAGATCCCCAAAGTATGAATACGATTCCCTCCTTCCTTTCATTTAATTTACGAATCACCGCGTCGGTAAACAATTCCCAACCTATTCCTTTGTGACTATCTGGTTTTCCTTCCTCCACTGTCAAAACGCTATTTAAAAGAAAAACTCCTTGTTTCGCCCAACGAACTAAATTTCCATTTTCGGGAATTGCAGAACCGCAATCATTCGCAATTTCTTTAAAAATATTGAGTAGGCTTTTCGGAAATGGTCTTACATCGGTTTCAACTGAAAAACACAATCCATGAGCGTGACCTTTAGTTGGATATGGATCTTGACCAAGGATTACCACATTAACTTGTTCAAATGGACAGGCATCAAATGCCGCAAAAATCTCGTTACCTTTTGGGAAAATTCTATTGGGAAATTCTTGATAAAGAAGTTTTACTCTTTGAACCAATTCTTGGAATGATTTTTTTTCAAATTCCTCTTTCAGAACATTTTTCCAAGACTCATCTATTTTAACATTCATTTTAATCAGCCATATCAATTAGAGCTGTCCATAACGTTATTCTACCTTGATCCATTCTTGGCCAAATTGGCCTAACCGTTCCGTTATGAGCAGCAATTCCGAGGTAGTCACCAAAAAACTTTGACCCGTGGGGTTGGAAAGGACTTGTTGAGATCGTAGTTTCGTTGAAAGTTATCCCTCCATCTTTACTCACCGTCCAAATTACATCTGTTTTTAAAGATCCTGGCTCGTATTTACTTCTATCGTAATATACAAAATGTAAATCGCCATTCGATTGATCTACCGTTAAACAGGTAAGAAATTGATGTGTCTCTCGAGTTTCCTTATTCACTTGAATAGGGCCTTGCCAATGCTCTCCATTATCGGTTGAAAACATTAGAAAAATATCCGTGTCGTTTTCTCCATTTCCTTGATCGGCCCAATTCAGGTAAAGCGTACCATTTCGAGTACCTCCCGATTGATCGGAAACCAAAAACGGAAGACCATTCGCACGGTAAAAACCTGGAACTTTTATATCCCAACCTCCCGGATGATCAATAATTTTCCGTTCTTCCGGAAGCCAAGTTTTTCCTTCATCTAAAGAGCGTTGCATCATCAATCCTCTAGGACCTGTCCATGTAACAACGAGCGCATTGTCTTTTCCAAATGCTGGAACTGCTCCTTCAACGGTGTTGTCCCCATCCAAACAATCACCACCGTATTTAGATATTCTCTTCGGTGTAGACCACGTAAGCCCTTGATCCGTAGATTTTGAAAACATAATAAATGAACTGTCTCTTGGATTGGAAGAGTCATATGCATCAAATTGAGTCCAAGTCATAAACAAATGATTGGTTTTAGGATGAATTGTAATCCAATGTTTATCTTGAACTTTTGAGCCATTAGGCGATGGAAAAGATCCTTTTGAAAAGGTCCCATCGATCTTATCCGAAAATTGACAAACAATTCGATCTAAATGTGAAGTTTTTTTATAGCTGGCTAAATGAAAATAATAAATACGCCCCTTGCTGTCGATTTTCATTACAGGATCTCCAAAAACACCGAACTTACTTTTCAATTGTTTACTTTTCCAAGACTTTCCTCCATCGGTAGAATAGTGATACCCGTCAAGTATAGAGCCCGCTACCAAACGCTCGGGATTCAATTCATCAATAGCAATTGAGGGCTCACAACCTGAATAGGTGTAATTTGACTTTGCCAAAGGAATTCTTACATTCACATAAGACTCTTGAGCACCTATTTTTTGATTTAAGAAAATAAAATGACTAACGAAGCCAATAATTATATAGTGACGCATTTAAAGAAGTTGAATTAGCACTAAATTGAAACTGAGGTTTTACATAAAGGGAATTATTGATCGATACGGAGAATAATTTCTGATCTCTTGACACCAACAATTCGGCTTTTCCCGTAGCTCCCATTTCTGAAATAATATCCTCTAAAAAATATTGGTCAGCTCTATACCCATTGCAACCTAAAATTTCGTCACCAACAGATAACCCACATAGCTCTGCAGCTGAATTAGCACGAACTGATTTTACAGTAACATTTCCACCACTTGTTGTGAATGCGGCTCCAAAAGAATAGGTCTCAGAGGTGGCATCCTTTACAGTAACACCAACTTTATCAAAAATACTGGCATATGGAATAATCTCAGTTCCGTTAATATACTTTTCAAAAAAACTTGTCAAGTCTCTACCTGTAAATTGCTCCAAGGTTAATTTCAATTCATTTTCTGTAAACCCACGTTTTTCTTGTACAAAGTAGACCATGTATAGATATTGCAAGGCATGATCTAAACACTGCTTACCTTTAGAATGCTCAATAATCATTGCGTCAAAAACCGCGGCAAGCAGGGCTCCTCTAGAATAATACGTCATGGTGGTATTGGCACTGTTTTCGTTTGGTCGGTATGCTTTTATCCATGCATCAAAACTTGCATGAGCAACAGGTTGAACACGCGCGCCAACAGATCCTTCGACATAATTCGCTAACCCTTGTATTTTTGATAGCATCGTTTCTTTGGAGTAAAATCCTGCTCTGCGCATAATAAGTTCATCGTAATAAGAAGTAAAACCCTCCATAACCCAAAGTAAACTGGTGTAATTTTCCTCACCATAATTAAACGGCCCTAATTCAATTGGACGAATTCGTTTTACATTCCATAAATGAAAATATTCATGGGCTACCAAATTCAAAAATCCGTAATAGTCATTTCCATATTGCCAACGATTTACACTTAATACAGTGGAATTTGTATGTTCTAAACCACCTTGACCATCAGAAACATTATGAATGATAAATACATATTCTTTATTTGGATTGAATCCAAAAACATCGGTGCATTTTTGAACCACTTTAGCCATATCAACTTTTAGTTTTTCAACTGAATAATTACCTTCTCCGTACATAGCTACAGTATGTTTAATTCCTGCAGCTTCAAAAGTAAATTCCTCTTGATTACCTATTTCGATGGGACAATCTACCAATTGATCATAATGTTGAAATTCATACGATTTTTGACTATCAGAGGCCTTAGAAATGTTCATTGATTCTAAGGCAGTTGAAACCTTTTTAAATGAACTATGCGGATATATTGTCAAGCTGCCCTTTTTATTCATCAATTCCTCCACATACATGAATACACCCGAACCACTTACAAATCCATGGGTTAAGTCAAGAAAAGAGGTGCGAACTGAAAGTTCAAAAGCGTACACTTCATATTTAATTTTTACAAATGAAGCATTGTTTGAATGTATAGTCCATTCGTTTTTTTTCTTCTTTTCAACGCGAATCTCTTTACCCTTTGAATCGAAAGCTTTTACAAGGTTGATGTTCTTCGAAAACTCCCTAATCAAGTATGAACCGGGAGCCCATACAGGTAATTTAACATCAAATGAGGTTTTCTTCAAATCTTCCACATCCATTTCTACTTGAAAATAATGGTTTTGTGGTTGTATCATTCTAAGATGATAGTTGACTTTTTGAGAAAAAACGCCACTTATCGTCAGTAGCAAAATTATTAATATTAAATGTCTCATTGTACCTTGATTTTTTCAGCCACAGATTTGGCGATAGTAACTAATTCACTCACTTCATTACTTCCATATGCAAGAGCTACAGCCATCCTTCGATAAGGTCTTGCACTAGGCTTTCCAAATATTTTAAAATCGGTGTTTGGAACCTGCGCAGCCTCAATCACTCCAACATAGTTCGGAAACGCCGATGACTCATGATGTGCGAGTACTACGGCACTTGCTCCGTTGCGTTCTAAGTTAATCGCAGCTATTGGAATTCCAAGAATAGCGCGAGCATGAAGTTCAAATTCAGAAAAATTTTGCGTTCCTGCCAAAGTAACCATGCCTGTATCATGCGGTCGAGGAGATAATTCAGAAAAATAAGCACCCTCTTGTGTAATAAAGAATTCAACTCCCCAAATTCCATTTCCTCCCAAAGCGCTCGTTACCTTTCTTGCCATTTCTTGTGCCTCCTTCAAATGATCTGGATCCATTGGCATCGGTTGCCAACTTTCTTGGTAATCTCCACGCTCTTGACGATGACCAATTGGTGGGCAAAACAAAGTGTTTCCATTCGCTTGTGTTACGGTAAGTAATGTTATTTCATAATCAAAATCAATAAATCCTTCCACAATGACTTCTCTCAAATCTCCTCTTGAACCTTCCATCGCATATTGCCATGCCTTTTCTATATCTGATTCCGTTTTGATTACGCTTTGTCCTTTGCCAGAACTTGACATTAAGGGTTTTACCACGCAAGGCATACCTGTGAATTCAATTCCTTTTTTCAATTCCTCTAATGTTGTGGCGTATCGGTAAGGAGCAGTTCGAACGCCGAGTTCAACAGCAGCTAAATCTCTAATTGCTTTTCGATTCATCGTGAAATTTGCAGCTTTAGCACTTGGGACTACCTGAATCCCGGCTTGCTCATAGGCATAAAACTGCTCAGTCCTAATAGCTTCTATTTCAGGCACAATAATATCTGGCGAGTGTTTATTTACAATGGCATCTAAAGCATGAGCGTCTAACATATTGATTACCTCATTTTCGTGTGCCACATGCATGGCTGGAGCACCTTCGTAACTATCCACTGCAATCACATATTGACCTAGTCTCTGACAAGCAATAACAAACTCTTTTCCTAATTCACCGGAGCCAAGAAGTAAAATTTTTTTCCTCATAAAACAAATATAGTTATTCAGACAAAGAAGAAAGATGCAAGTTTGCAATAAAAGTATCATCTTTACCTAAAAGGAAATAATTCTCTTAACTTTGGGTTAATGTCTAATTTAAATTTGGAAAATACTCTTGCTGCCTTTGAGCCCATCTCACTGACAGAAATGGACAGGGTAAAATTAATGAATCGAACTGATACAAAATTTGCCTTTCACTATGATAAACTGGCCTATTTTTTATCTGAAATGATTTCTCACTATCAAATTTTGACGATAAACGACACCAACACGCCACATTACGAAAGTTTGTATTTTGACGATCATCAGTTTAGATTTTTCAAGGATCACCACAACGGAAAAGGTGATCGGTTTAAGGTACGCATTCGTAAATACGTTGAGTCAAATTTATTTTTTTTAGAGATTAAACATAAATTCAAAGGTCGCACGGATAAAAAAAGAATTGAAACCCTTGATTTTCATAGCAATTTTGACAAAGATCAAAAGGAATTTATTTTGAAACAAATGAAGGAGGACGTCAATCTTCAACCAACTATGTGGAATTCTTTTCAACGAATAACCCTGGTGCATAAAACGTTAAATGAAAGATTGACATTAGATTTTAATATCGAATTTCATTTCGATAGCATTGAAAAAAAATTCCCACATCTAATAATTGCAGAATTAAAACAGGAAGAATTGAATCGAAATTCTCCTTTTTACGTACTTATGAAAAAACAACAAATTCGCCCATATCGATTAAGCAAATATTGTCTTGGATCTGTTGAGTTATACGGCGAGGAAAAACTTAAATTTAACCGATTCAAAAAGAAGTTACTTTTTTTGAATAAAATTGAAAATAATGAACACTAATTTAATTCTGTTTTTTGAAAATCTTGATGTTACTTGGTTTAACGATGACATTTACATGCTTATCCTGAGGATGTCTGTCAACCTATTCTTTTTGACCATTATAATTCGCTACTTATACTACCCAAAAACAAAAAGAAAGGATTATTTATTTACCTATTACCTAATCGGAATGATCACCTTTTTTCTATGCTTTGGATTGAAAAAGTTGGATATTGATACCGGTATGGGGCTTGGTCTTTTTGCCATCTTCGGCATAATTCGTTACCGAACAGACGCTATCGAAATTAAAGAAATGACCTATTTGTTTTTAGTTATTGGGATTAGCGTGGTGAATGCGTTAGGTATGAATAAAGTAAGTGTAGCTGAAATTGCCATTATAAATGTTGCAACGGTTCTACTAACCTTTGTTTTGGAGCGACTTTGGTTGATGAAGCATGAAACAAGAAAAACAATAAACTACGAGCGAATTGATTTAATTGTACCTGAAAAATATGAGGAAATGAAGGCAGATTTGGAAAAAAGAACTGGTCTCAGTATCAATCGCGTAGAGGTGGGTAAAATAGATTTCTTGAATGACACGGCATTAATACGGATTTATTATTTCGCAGACGAACAAGAATTTTCTGATTATCACGTTAGTTAGGTGTGAAATTTAACACAATGCTTCGGCGTTTCCTTTTTCCTTTTAGCCTTATTTGGTGGATAATTACCTGTGTCAGAAATTTTCTCTACGATAAGTCCCTATTAAGGAGTTACATTATCACCGATAAATCTATTACAGTTGGCAATTTATCTGTTGGAGGTACTGGAAAAACACCAATGGTAATTTACCTGACAAAATTATTGAGTGATAAACATGAACTCCAAATTTTGTCGCGGGGTTACGGAAGAAAAACAAACGGGTATTTATTGGTAAATGAGAACCACACCGCTATCGATGTTGGTGACGAGCCGCTCCTCTATTTCAATAAATTCAAAAAAAATATAACAATTGCAGTATCCGAGAATAGAGCCGATGGTATTCAACAATTAAGAAAGATTCAACCGAAAAGCCTAGTTATTTTAGACGATGCATTTCAACACCGTAAAATTAAGGCTGGTTTTTCGGTGCTTTTGACAACTTACAATTCGTTATTTTCGAGTGACTTCCTTTTACCTGTTGGTAATTTGAGAGAGGCAAGAAGTGGCGCAAAACGCTCAGATATCATTGTTGTAACAAAATGTCCGAAAAACATAACTAAAATAGAGAAGAATAAAATGAAATCGGCCTTATCGAAATACAATAAATCTATTTTTTTCTCAAGCATCTCGTACGCTTACCCTATCTCATTTGGAAGTACAACATCATGCTCCAAAAATATACTTTTAGTTACCGGAATTGCCAAGCCAGAACCTCTTATTGATTTCTTAAGCGAAACTTCAAGAGTAGAACATATTTCTTTTCCAGATCATCACAACTTCTCAGTCAATGAAATTCAAAAAATTCATGAAAAAATTGATACCTTTGTAAGTGAGAATTGGAGTATAATTACGACCGAAAAGGATTACATGCGTCTGTTGCCCTTCAAAGAAAAATGGGGCCTTTCAAAATACCCTTGGTTTTATATTCCAATTGAATTGAATATAGAAAATGAAAACGCCTTTAATCAACTTATAATAGATTATGTTAGAACAATTTGAAGCATCCGTAAAATTCATTCAATCCAAAACAAACGTTAAACCGTCAATAGGAATAATTCTCGGTACAGGATTAGGTGGTTTGGTGAAAGAAATCACCATTATTGATCAAATTCCTTACGAAGAAATTCCAAATTTCCCTGTGTCAACAGTGGAGAGTCATTCCGGTAAATTAATTTTTGGAGAGTTAGGAGGAAAACACGTTGTTGCCATGCAAGGGAGATTCCATTATTATGAGGGTTATTCTTTGCAACAAGTTACATTCCCCGTTCGCGTGATGAAATTACTTGGAATCGAACGACTGTTTGTAAGCAATGCTTCAGGAGGTGTAAATCCAGATTTCGAAGTTGGTGAAATAATGATTCAAAACGATCACATTAATTTGTTTCCTGGAAATCCTTTAATTGGAAAGAATATCGATGAGCTCGGACCACGTTTTCCAGATATGAGTGAACCGTATGACCCTGAAATGATCTCCTTAGCACAAAAAATTGCTGCAGAAAACAATATACGAGTTGCCGTTGGAACTTACGCTGGTTTGACGGGTCCGACACTTGAAACCCCTGCGGAATATAGCTACGTTCGTGCAATTGGAGCGGATGCAGTGGGCATGTCAACAGTACCTGAAGTTATAGTTGCACGTCACATGGAAATTCCTTGTTTTGCAATTTCGATCATTACTGACTTGGGTGTTCCAGGAAAAATACAAAAAGTAAGTGTTCAGGATGTTATTGAGGTGGCAAGTAGACAGGAACCAAAGATGACCTTGATTATGAAAGAATTAATTTCAAGAATCTAATGGCAATAGACGATTCAATTAAATCAAAATACGAGGCGGTAATTGGTTTAGAGGTGCATGCTCAAATGCTCACGAAATCAAAAGCCTATTCAAATGATATCAACGAGTATGGTGCTTCACCCAACACCCAAGTAAGTGTCGTAACCTTAGGTCACCCTGGTACCCTACCCGTTATGAATAAAAAAACAATTGAATATGCTGTTAAGTTGGGAATAGCCTGCGGATGTACAATTGCGCCAGAACAATATTTCGCAAGAAAAAATTATTTCTACCCTGACTTACCAAAAGGGTACCAAATTACACAAGATAAAACCCCAATTTGTACAGGAGGAAGTATCATCATTCGCGATGAAAACCAAGAAGAAAAATCTATTCGATTGACGCGTATTCACATGGAAGAAGATGCAGGAAAAAGCATCCATGACGTGGATGTATACGACACATTGGTCGATTTAAACCGTGCAGGCACTCCCCTATTGGAAATTGTTACTGAACCTGATATTGGAAGCTCTACTGAAGCATACAATTATTTAACCGAGGTAAGAAAACTATTACGTTACTTGGAAATTTGCGATGGAAATATGGAAGAGGGATCTATGCGCTGTGATGCGAATATCTCTGTTCGTATAAAAGGTGATAAGGCTTTCGGAACCAAAGTTGAAGTTAAAAACATGAACTCAATTCGGAATGTGCAACGTGCCATAGAGTTTGAGATTAATCGTCAAATTGAGGCCATTGAAAATAAGCAACCCTTAACACAAGAAACTAGGGCTTTTGATGCGCTAAAAGGAATAACCATTTCCATGAGAACGAAAGAAGCTGCGAACGATTATAGATATTTTCCTGAACCGGACCTGCAACCTATAACTGTTAACGAAGCTTACATTCAATCGGTAGAAAAGACAATGCCTGCGTTACCAAGAGTGCTCTTTGAAAAATACACCAAGGTGTTTGGGCTTTCCTCCTATGATGCATACAATTTAACAGATTCCAAAGGAATTGCGCTCTACTATGAACAACTAATTGCATTTACATCAAACTATAAAGCGGCAGCTAATTGGATGATGGGTGATGTGAAATCATATTTAAATGAATTTGGCGTTGAAATTGATCAATTTCCTATTACTCCACAACGGCTATCTGGATTGATAACCCTAATTGAACAAGGAAAAGTTTCAACTTCGATGGCTTCTCAAAGAATATTTCCTGAAATGCTAAATTCAGAAGCGGAGGCTATTCAAATTGCAGAGCAATTAAATCTGATACAAGATTCATCTGAAGACTCTCTAAAAGCTTTTATCTTAGAAGTTTTTAATAATCATCCCAATGAGGTTGAGCGCTTTAAAAACGGAGAAAAACAGCTCACGGGTTTCTTTATGGGGCAGTTGATGAAAGTTTCAAAAGGGAAAGCCGATCCTAAAACTTCGAATAGTTTATTGAGACAAATGCTTGAAGCACTTTAAATCATGATGATAAAAAAATATTTACCTCATTTGATCATCTTACTTGTAGCCTTAGGTGCAGTCGGTTATTTCGTATATCAAAACAGAGATTTAAGCGATTCCAATAACGAAGATACAAATCGAGAAAAGGCCAAAAGTGTAACCATAAAAGGTGTGATAAAGGGAGCCGAAGGCATGGATATTTCACTTGATTTTCCTGCAGAAAACAAGTTAGAAAACATTTCAAAAACAAAAATTTCAGCCGATGGAAATTTCGAATTGACCGGAAATATTAAGGAATTAAATGTATACCAATTAACCATTCCGAACATTAAAAAAGCTATTCCACTTTCTTTATTGCCGGGTGATCAAATTACCCTACAAACAAATGCAGATGATTTTGCATATAAACCAAATGCAAGTGGAACCGAATGGTGCGGAACTTTAAATAAATTTGCCCAATTCACGGCTCCTCAACCTGGGTTATCACCCGAAGAATCATTTCAAAAACTAACGACTTTTGTTAAATCCGAAATGCTTGCGAAACCGGAAAATCCCTTTAATGTGGTGTTGTTGTATTATTTAATCCCTTCGGCAGATAATATTAAAGTATTAGAGGAAGTGGTAACGGCCTACGAATTCAATTACCCTAATACGATTCCTGCCTTAAGATTTCGTAAAACATTGAACATGGTTCGACCTCAATTCGCCTTGAAAACGTTAGAAGGAAAAGATTTTGATATCGCTGCGCTCAAAGGCAAAATTGTATTGGTTGATTTTTGGGCATCGTGGTGTGGTCCTTGCAGAAAAGAGAATCCCAATATAGTAGCCATGTACAGGAAATATAAATCAAAAGGATTCGAAATTGTCTCCATATCTTTAGACGAAGATTACAAAAAATGGGAAGAAGCTATTACCACTGATGGACTTATTTGGCCCAATCATATTAGCGATTTAGGTGGTTGGAATTCTTATGTAATTGGAGAGTTTGGAATTAGTTCGATTCCATATACGATGGTACTTGACAGGAACGGACTTTTGTTAGCTCAAGGGTTGAGAGGACCAGAATTAGAAGAAACTATTAAAAAAGCTTTAGATGAAAAATAGACTTTTATTCTTATTTACCGTAGTTCTTTCGTGCCATCTCATGGCTCAAAAGGGAACGGTTAGAATTTCCGGAATGATCTTTAATTCGGATGAAAAACAATTTACAGTACGACCTTTAGTTGGAAATGCAAATGACCAAACAACAGATAAATCACTGACAATATCTCCCGATGCTAATGGTAACTTTTCTGTTCTGTACACCTATGATCAACCTGATTATTACCAATTTCAAGTAGGTCAACGCACCATTTTTTTAATTATTAAGGACACAACTTCATTAAAAATTTATGCAGACGGAAAACAACTTGAGAAATTTTGCAATATCGTAGGGTCAGATGAATCGAAAGCTATGTTTGATTTTCTTTTAGTTGCAGACAAGTGGAAATTAAAAATCGACTCGGCAAACAGAGCAATCCAAGCAGATAAAAGTAAGGAGAAAGAAATAAATGAATATATGCAAAAGCAATATTTTTCTTTTCAAAATGAACTACAAACCTTCACTGGAGCGAATCAAAATTCCCCTGCTCTAATTGCTGCGCTTTCAGTTATGAATATGCAAAATGATTTGGAAGGATATGATCGTATCTTGTCTCAGTTGCAACAAGCTTTTGGACAAAGTTCCCTTGTCAAGCAGTATGTAGCTGATTTTACCAATTATAAAAAGAAATT
The DNA here is from genome assembly GCA_964562965.1 of uncultured Lishizhenia sp. GTDB lineage: Bacteria > Bacteroidota > Bacteroidia > Flavobacteriales_D > Crocinitomicaceae > UBA952. The sequence goes on along the minus strand of CAZLVX010000012.1, from coordinate 7,271 downwards.
AGACGAAGGAAAACCTCTTGCTCAAGGAAAAGTCGCTCCAGATTTTGAAGAAATCTTAGCAAAACCACTTAAGGGTAAAAAAACCATGAAATTATCCGACTTGAAAGGTAAAGTTGTGCTGATTGATTTCTGGGCATCTTGGTGTGGACCGTGTAGACGAGAGAATCCAAATGTGGTGAAAACATACGAAAAATACGAAAAAGATGGCTTTACAATTTTGAGTGTTTCTTTGGATAATGATAAAGCGAAATGGCTGGAAGCAATTGAAAAAGACAAACTTGTTTGGCCTTATCATGTTAGTGATTTAGGAGGTTGGAACAGTAAGGTCGCTAGAATGTACGAAGTTTCAAGTGTACCCTTCACTGTTTTGTTGGGAAAGGATGGTAAGATAATTAAAACAAATTTGAGAGGTCCTGCATTGGAAGCAGAATTGGTTAAAATTTTTGGGCACTAAATCTCCTTGAAAAAATCCGAGCATCATATTGCCTATTTCGCATCTGATTTTCACCTAGGAACTCCGAATGAAAAAAGCAGCAAAGAACGGGAAAAAAAAATTCTTTCGTGGCTTAATGAAGTTCAAAAAGACGCAACCCATTTATTTCTGGTTGGTGATGTTTTTGATTTTTGGTTTGAATACAAACACATAATCCCTAAAGGTTTTGTAAGAATTCAAGCTAAACTAGCTGATCTCGTTGAAGCTGGTATTCACGTGCATCTGTTTCATGGAAATCACGACATGTGGATGTTTGATTATTTCTCGAAAGAACTTGGCGTAACTATTCATTCGAATGAATTTGAGATTGAATTAAACGGTAAGAAGTTATTCATTGCTCATGGAGATGGAATTGGACCTGGCGATCGTGGTTATAAGTTCATAAAAAAAATATTTAGAAATAAATTTTGCCAATGGCTATTTGCCCGGTTGCATCCTAATTTCGGCCTTGGACTTGCCAACCATTTTTCTAAGTCAAGCAGAAAAAAAACTGGCCATCTAGATGAAGAATTTAAAGGAATGGAACGTGAATGGATTTTTCAATTTTTAAAAAATGAACATTCAAAATTCAAAGCCGACACTTATATTTTTGGTCATCGACACCTACCACTTTTCGTTAAAGAAGAGGAATTCCAATATATAAATTTAGGTGAATGGTTAAGCAAATGTTCCTATGCTAAATTCTCTGAAAAAGGATGGGAATTACTACAATGGAAGGAAAACCAAGTTTTGCCGTTAACTTCTGCTCATTTACTATGATTATTGAAATTGAAAATGAATCCGCTTTAAAACAAGCTGCGGAAAAACTTATTTCAACGTTTGGGCTTGGCGTCTATGCCTTCAAAGGTGATATGGGTGTGGGAAAAACGACTTTCATAAGAAATATTCTGCATCACTTAGGAATTGCTGACTTTGAGGGCTCACCGACCTTTGCTATAATTCAATGTTACGAAGGAACAAATTTAATTTACCATTTAGATTGTTATCGCATTGAAAATCAAGCCGAGGGATTCGATATTGGGTTATTTGAACTTTTTACTGATTCTGCCTATTTTTTTATAGAATGGCCAGAAAAAATTGAATCATTTCTTCCAACTAACGTAATTTGGGTGTATATTCGTAAGGAAGAGCATAGCGAAAAAAGAATCATTGAAATAACACATGATAACCAACCCTGAAATATTGCAGTCATTACTTCATCAAGGAAGTTTGAGCCCTCAAGAGGAAATGCTTGAAATTAAGAAGAAAAAAGGTGAACTGTTTATAGGTATACCAAAAGAAATTTCTTTTCAAGAAAGAAGGGTCGCACTTGTACCGGAAGCAGTTTCACTTTTAATTGCTAATGGTCACAGGGTTAGAATTGAACACAACGCCGGCGAAGGAGCGAATTTCAATGACCATGACTACAGTGAAGCAGGTGGAGAAATTTGTCACGACCCTAAACAAATTTATGAATGTGACATAATACTTAAAGTAGCACCACCTACCGAAGAAGAAATCGATATGATGGTTGGAAACCAAACGTTTATTTCTGCTCTTCAATTAGCTATCCAACCAAAACAAATCCTTCAGAAATTAATGTCCAAGAAGATTACAGCCATCGCGTGGGATTATGTTCGCGATGAAGAGGGAGTTTTTTCTGCCGTGAGAACACTTGGAGAAATTGCGGGAACAACTTCTATTTTAGTGGCTGGTGAATTATTGAGCAGCTTTTCATCTGGTAAAGGAATGATGTTAGGAGGAATAGCCGGTGTTCAACCAACAGAGGTGGTAATTATTGGAGCGGGAACGGTCGGTGAATTTGCCTCTCGATCAGCAATTGGGCTCGGTGCCTCCGTTAAAGTTTTTGATAATTCTCTTTCGAGATTAAGAAGGCTCCAAAACGATATTGGTTCACGCGTGTATACGTCAATTATTCAACCTAAAGTTTTAGCAAAAGCAATTCGCAGAGCTGACGTTGTGATCGGAGCATTAAGAAGCCCTATTGGCAAATCTCCTTGCGTTGTGACAGAAAGTATGATAGAATCAATGAAGGAAGGATCCGTAGTCGTCGATGTGAGCATAGATCAAGGTGGTTGTTTTGAAACTTCTCGTGTTACCAATCATAATGAACCAACTTTCATTAAACATGGCGTGATACATTATTGTGTTCCAAATATTGCCTCAAGGGTTTCACGAACTGCTTCGTTTGCCTTATCTAATATCTTTTCACCCCTAATTTTAGAAATGGGAGATAAAGGTGGAGTTTCGGAATTAATACGCGCTCAAAGAGGATTTAGAAATGGCGTGTACGTTTACAGAGGGATTTTAACAAATGAAGTGCTGGGAAGAGCATTTGATTTAAAATATAAAAACATTGAACTTCTCTTACCAGGGATTTAATGCTACCGTTTCCTGTTCTTACTTTACCTCCTGCACGCTTAGACATAAAGAAAAATAATGACCAATATTTTGTCAGATGTCTGGTGAGAAAAAAATGGATAAAACTTACGCCAGAAGAATGGGTACGCCAACATTACATTTTCTACCTAGTTAATAATCTTAATATTCCAATTTCTTGCGTTAGTGTAGAAAAAGCCATCCAATATGGAGAATTAACTAAAAGATGGGATATTCTAGTTTATTCAAGGTCACATACTCCGCTAATTCTTATTGAATGTAAAGCTCCACATATTGTACTTTCGAATAAAACCCTTTTTCAACTCTTCACCTATCAACATGTAATTCAAGGTGAATATTTAGGAATAAGTAATGGAATCGATCATTCATTTTATTCCATTGATGCTGAAGGCGACAAAAAATTGGTTGAAATTACAAGTTTTCCTTCTTGGAACTAGTTTTGCATATAATTCCACTCTCCTGATTTCATTTTCTTATATTCTCTCGATAAATAGGCTAACTGTAAACGCATTTTATCCATGGATTCTTCTGTTTCTGGAGTTAGCGTTTGCTTACGAAGTTTTAGTTGCATTTTCATGAACATGGCGTGCAATAATACCTCAACTTCATGATGACGTTCTAATTTTGACTTGATCTTAAAGGCTTGAATATCATCATGACAAGCTTCACACAAACCCTTGTATTTTTCATCATTTACTAAAGTAATTAATGTATTGTGAAGGTAGATCAACTCCAAAACGATTTCTTTTAATTCTTCTAAATGACCGCTTTTTTCTATCCCTTGAGACTTCATTTCGCTCATAAAATTTCGATAAAAAGCTCTTAAATCTTTGATTTCTGCATTTTCAGCATCTCCTTCTCCCGTAAACAAGCTCAACACTGTTGATTCGTCAAAAGATAAGGACCGAATTAACTCCTCTATTTGGTACATTAAGAGAATATACTCTGCGATATTCTCACTTTTTTTATTGTTCGGATGCATTTTCGTTTTTAGTTCTTACCAAATTGATCTTGGTTCTCGTTGAGGTAATTGATAAATTCTCTTGTAACATCCATCGATGGGTTAATATAAGTGAACTGACCACCTTTACTGTGAGCAATGAGCACATCTATTTTATGCTTCTCTGAATATTTTTTACCGATTCCTTCAATTTTTTTATCTATAATCTCTAATTTCTTAGCCATGTCTTCTTGAATTCTAGCGCCTTCAGATTGCTGATATTTCATAATATCCTCTTGCATTTTTTGAGCCTTTTGTTGTACCGCTATCATGTCGTTTTCAGATAAAAGTCCCTTTTTAGCTTCAGCATCTTTTTGAATTAAATATTTTTCATACACTGCAGTTCGCTTTTCAACTTCCTTCTGAAATGCGAGTTGACGTTGAGAAACCACTTCGTATTGTTGTTTGTAATACTTAAATTGAGAACGCAAACTATCCAATTGATAATAAGCAATTTTTAATCCGGACGTATCCTTAGATACGACTGCAGGAACTGTGTTCTTTTCTTCTTTTTTCTCTGGTTGAGATTCATTTCCACAAGCAAATAACACGAGGGAACATAAAACAATGAGGTAACTTCTTTTCATTTAAGTGATTTTTGTATTTCCGTCCAATCCGAACGCATCGCTAAAAAACGTTGAAATGCATTTGGCAGAAGATTATTAATTATTTGATTCTCCAATTTATCAAGGTTCTCAACTTCTTGAACATGTATTTTATACAGCTGTTCAAACATTCCCAACTCAATTTTTACAATATACTTGTCATTATACTGATGGAGTTGAATTAAAAACCTATCATGCGGTATTTGTTTTATCAAACGCATGTTACAAAAATAGGAATTCTCACTAAGTTAAATGATGTGCTCTAATTTAATTTCAGAAATTTCAAAAGGAACTTTCAACATGTGAGCATAATCTTTACCGACTTCTTTCATGTCAGCATCCTCTGCGTAATAATGCCACTTCACTTCTGCCGTTTTTCCTTGTTGAACCATGTCGTTTAATTTGTACAACAGATGTAGAAGCTCCTTGCTAGATGAAGTGTTTAGGTAATCTATTTGAATATTTATGGTAGTGTGACTAGCTGGATTTTTCACGTAATCACTAAACCATTCTTGTATTCTCCCCCAAAATTCAGCACTGTTTTCTGGAATGCATTTTCCTGTAATTTCAATTGAACCCTGAGGATTTAAGAGAATCATCGGGGTGGTATTCGTTGCTATAATTTCAATATATTCCATACGATAAGAGTCGGAAAGTTACTGCTATTTTAATTAATTGAAAAATCAATTTATTCACACATCGCTACAATCTTAATATTAAAAGACTCATATCTTGTTGATTTCATGATAAATAATCACTCTGCTAAAACAAATTATTGTATTTTTTTTATTATTTTTTTTTTGAGCGTATTGAATAATCAGAATTTTATTCTAATTTCGACCCTAATAACGGTTTTATAAACCTATAAATTACAACGTTTTAACCATTTATGACCAGTATTTTTGTTGCCAAGTTAGATTTTGGCGTTACGAATGAGCAATTAAAGTCGCTATTCGAGCAACATGGAAAAGTAGCTAAAGCCAGTGTTGCAGTTGACAGAGAAACAGGGAAATCAAGAGGATTTGGATTTGTTGAAATGCCTGATGAAATTGAGGCTCAAACGGCAATTCGAGCACTTGATGGTTTTCATGTAAACGGACGACCGATAGCCGTAAAGCAAGCAGAAGATAGATCGGCTAATAAAGGACAAGCCAATCCATCGAAACCGAATTACAGCGGCAACAATAACACGTCGAACAGAAAAGAAGAATATTCGAGACCCAAATCGGAATATACGCCTCCGCCGGTTACACTAGATGTTTTTCCTCCTGATGCTTTTAAAACGGATCAGCGTAAAAAAGGGAAAGAAAAAACGAAAGCCGAATTAGACGCAGAAATAAGAGCCAAAAAACTGAAAGTAGATGCACAAAGCAAAAAGGCTAATAAATACAATAAATTCTACGAGGAGGACGATGACGACTTAGATCCAGATCTTTTCTCCTATCGCAAAAAAGACGAAGAAGATTTCTTTGACGACGAAGAAGATGACGATATTTAGTCATCAGCCGTATTAATAATTAATTTTGTGGGATGTCAAATTCGTTTTCAAGTAAGTTGAAACATCCTGTTTTTAAGGTTATTTCTCAAGTAATTGAAGAAACTGACCAGCCAGCATTTGTAATCGGAGGATTTGTACGTGATCTCATTTTAGAAATTCCTTCAAAAGATATTGATGTTGTAACTGTTGGCGATGGTACTGCTTTTGCCAAACGGGTTGCTGAAATACTTCGGGTAAAAAAAATTACAACCTTTAAAAATTACGGTACTGCACATTTTAAATACAAAGACTTAGATATCGAATTTGTTGGTGCACGAAAAGAATCATACCACAGTGAATCAAGAAATCCTAGTACTGAACTCGGTTCCTTAAGTGACGACCAATTACGCCGCGATTTCACCATAAATGCTCTCGCCTTTGATTTGAGTAAAAGTAATTTCGGTGAACTCATAGATCCATTTAACGGATTAATTGATCTTGAAAAAGGAATAATTAAAACACCAACAGATCCAAAAACAACTTTTAGTGATGATCCTCTGCGCATGCTTAGAGCCATTCGTTTCGCTACTCGTCTTAATTTTTCAATTGAAATTTCATGTTTAGAAGCCATTAAAGAAAATTGTGAAAGGATTTCAATTGTATCAAAAGAACGGATTTCAGAGGAATTGAATAAAATGATCTTAACAGAAACCCCTTCGCGTGCATTCAAATTATTAAAAAGTACCAATCTATTACCCTTGATTTTCCCTGAAATGGAAAGCTTGTGTGGTATTGAAACAATTAATGGCAAAAGTCACAAGGACAATTTCATTCACACCTTACAAGTACTAGATAATTTAAGTTTAAATACCGATTCACTTTGGTTGAGATGGGGTGCAATTTTACACGATATTGCCAAACCACCAACCAAACGTTTTGACCCTAAAATTGGATGGACTTTTCATGGGCATGAAGAGCTTGGAGCTAGAATGGTTCCTCGTATTTTTAAAGCTATGAAATTACCCCTCGACAATAAAATGAAATATGTCCAGAAACTTGTGCGACTACATTTACGGCCTATTGCCTTAGTAAAAGGTTCTGTAACCGACTCTGCGATTCGCCGATTGTTACATGAAGCTGGAGATGATATTGAGGATTTAATGCTCTTGTGCAATGCAGATATTACATCAAAAAACGAATTCAAGGTTAAAAAATATCGAGAAAATTTTCAACTCGTTTCACAAAAATTAAAAGCTGTCGAGGAAAAAGATAAAATTCGAAATTTCCAACCTCCAA
>CAZLVX010000011.1:7972-29630 GCA_964562965.1 uncultured Lishizhenia sp. | reverse complement strand
AACCATAACCATAGCCATAGAATGATCTTCCCATTTCAATTCCATTCAGGATAACGTTTAGGTTCTGTAGTTTTTGTACTTTAAATAACTCTTCTACGCGATGCACAAAGACACGTTTTGAATAATTTGCCTTGAATACGTAAATCGGAATGTCAGCGTTTGCTAAAATTTCAATTCCATCCGAAACAATACCAACAGGTGGATTATCAATCATAACGATGTCAAATCGATCTTTTAATTCTTCAATAATGTCTTTCAATTTCTGACTTTGTATTAATTCAGATGGATTCGGGGGAATAGGTCCTGCGGTTATGTAATGTAAATTGGTGAATTCTGATTTTACAATCACTTCATCTAGCGTGGCCAATCCGGAAATAACATTACTCATACCGGCATTATTTTCTGCCATAAAGCCATGGTGAACCTTTGGTTTTCTTAAATCCAAATCGATTACCACGGTTCGTTTTCCATTCGCAGCAATCAATCCAGCTAAGTTCAAGATTACAAATGTTTTTCCTTCTCCGGAAATGGAAGATGAGACGGCGATTACTTTGGCATCTTTGTTTATGAATCCCATATTTGCACGAATACTACGTATCGATTCTGCCATTCTTGATTTTGAAGACTCCGTTACAACGACTTGAGAATATTTCATTTTTCTCTTATACAAAGGAACTGCCCCTAAGAAGTTGGTTTGAGGAGGGAGGATTTTTTGAAGGTCTCCTGCATTTATAATGTCATTGTAAGTTAAATAGCGCCAAATCATTAATGATAAACCACAAAATATACCGAAAATTATCGCAACGGTATAGATCAATTTTGCATTCGGGCTAAAGGGACTCACCGGTAATTTTGGGGCGGTTAAAACTCGAGTTGTACTTGAATATCCGGCATTGCTTAATTCATAGGCAACCTTTTTCTCTGTAAATAGAGTGAAGTAGCGATTATTTAAATCTTGCAGATACTTTAGCCTATCAAGTTCCATGGTTTTCTCTGGAAGATTATAATAACTACCTTCAACTTGGCCTAATTTACCAGAAATCAAAAGACGATCCGACTTCAACCGATCTTCTATCATTTTCATGCTACGACGAATACTTGAAATTCTATTTTGAATTTTAATGTCTATTCGCTTAATCTGTTCATTTTCAAGCGTAACATCTCGCAGTAGTTCTTCCTTTTTTTCTAGTAAGGTATTCAGGTCTTCAATTTGACGCATTACAGCACCTTCAAAACTCTTTTTACCGACCATTTCAGGAATGAGTTTGTAAATATCTAAACGATTAGGATCGTTTTTAATTCGTTCTTGTACTTGGTAAAGTGTACTTAATTCTTCGTCAATTTCTAAAATTCTTTTCGAGAAATCCGAAATTTTTTCTGATAAATTACTTCCCATTTCCTCAATGTTCGGTATGCGTTCTCTTTTTTGATATTGTGTGAGGCTATCTTTTGAGTTTTTTAATACACGTGACAGTGAATCTAGCTGAACTTCAATAAAATCAATAGTTTTATTTGAATTTACTTTCTTTAATTCTTCTTGGTATTTAAGGTAAACATCAATCAAAGTATTGGTGATGTCGAAACTCATTTTGGGGTTAGTGTGTTGAAAGGTAATCTCAATGGTTTTTGCCGCAGGGTCTATAGCCACAACTGTTAATTTCGATTTTATTTCATTCAGTAATTCATTTCTACTGTAGAATTGAAGGTAAATTTTATCTGCTTTGCACGTTTGTTCAAAATCACTAATGGAAGGAATATTAAACTGGATATCAAAGTCTTCATTTTTCATCCTCTTGTTTGGAAGTGCTTTCGCTTGTTTTTGGGCACCATTCTTAAGGTAGGATAAAACAACATTACTGCCATCCCAATTAATGTCCATTCGCGTTCCACACAAACTTGAGTCTTTGAGTTGATAGGCCATGACGGAGAAATTAGTTTCTCTGTAAAGGTCTTTTGTGAGAATTTTACCCTCTGCGTAAAGGTTAACATGTAATCCTAATTTTTCAATTGTTTGATTAATCAGTAATTCAGATCTTAAAAGTTCTACTTCTTGCGTAAGATTTGAACCCTGGCTAACATTCACTGCTTCCTTTCCAAGAATATCGGTTACTTTATTTTCCTCTACTATCTGTAAAACGGCCTTTGTCTCATACATTGGTTTTGTGTAGCGAACATAGAGATAGGCAATAATTGAAAAGAGAGCAACAAAGAAGACGGGCGACTTCCAATGACGTTTTATGATGATCTCAACGATCATCGGGTTAAACTGTTTATTGGTAATTAATTTTTTTTCTGGTCCAGTTGACATTTCCTAATTTATCTAAAAATAACAATCACAGCGAGTGCAGTGGTGACAAGGCTCAACCATGGACCCACTTCTTGTAAAATTGCAGAAGCATATCTTGGTTTGTAGTCTACGTAAATATAATCGTTGCTTTGCACAATCATTTCGGCTTGTTTTAATCCTTGAATAGTTGAAAGGTCAATTTTGTAAATCTCTCTTTTACCATTCATTTTTTTTCGCATCAATTTGATAGAATTTGAACGCCCATCATTAGAAATTCCTCCTGACAAAGCAATTACTTCCAACAAGGAGGTATTAACATTGTTTAAGTAAACGACTTGAGCTGAACCTCTTCCTGGAAATACAATGACCCGCTGATTTGTGACACGAATTTGAACAAATGGGTCTTTATACGTTTTTGATAAAATCGATGTCAAAGAATCTTCGAGTTGGATAACCGTTAAACCAGAAACTTTGTACGAACCAATCAAGGGAATTTCAGAAGTTCCATCTTGACGCACTAAGTAATCTTGGATTCTATTGTTGTTTTGTTGCATGGTATTTTGACCCTCCAATCCTGCTACACCTGACAATCCTGCAATAATTCTTTCCCCATTATTGGTACTGAACAAAAAGCTAAATCGATCTCCCGGTCCTAATTTATAATCTTCACTTGGTAAAAAGGGTAAACTGTCGTAAGCGAAGTTTTCACCTTTCGGAATTTGAAATAAGGCATTAGAATTGATAACTTGACATGAAGAAATTAGCCATATTAAGCCGATAATAACCCCAAGAAGTTTAAACGTTTTATTCAAATGTATAACCTTTTTCACTTAGTTTGTTTTTGTAATAAATCTCAACGTCTTTAACTAAACGTTGGTAACCGAATTTATTTTCTACGAAAGACCATCCATTTTGTGACATTTTTTGTCGAATATTTTCATCTTCCACTAATTCTAAGAGTTTGTCTGCGTAATTTTCTAAATTGTTTGGTGGACAAATATACCCTGTATTCCCATCGTCTACAATATCCCTAACGCCTCCCACATCCGTGCTTAAAACTGCAACATTGCAAGCTTGTGCTTCTATTAAACTTACAGGTGTTCCTTCGTTATGGGAGGTGAGACAGATGATGTCCATTCCAGGATTGAATGAGGCAATATCTTTTATCCAAGAAGTAAATAAAATGGGAGCAGTAGGGCACAAAACTTCCATTTTTTGTTGAATCCTATCTCGTTCTTCGCCGTCACCGACAATGAATACTTTTATTTTTTTTGTGGTTCTTGCATGCAGATTGGCAATTACTTCAATGAAAAACGAATGATTTTTCACAGGAGATAAGCGCCCAATTATCGCTATTGCCACTTCATCATCATGAATTTTAAATTCTTGTCTCGTTTTCGCTCGTTTTGCTTGTTGGTGTACTTGAAATTTTTGCAAATCAAACCCGAGAGGAATCACCGTTGTTTTATTTTCTGGGGCGATTCGGTACTGTTCACAAAGTTCTTTTTTCTGAAGTTCCGATATAGCAATAATTCCATTTGTTTTTGCTGCGAGTCGGCGCTCTATTAACTTAAAGAGATACGTTTTAAAACTTCCGAAATACGAATGAAACACATGTCCGTGAAAGGTATGAACAATCACAGGTACCTTACAGTCGATGGCAGCTTTTCGTCCTAATGCGCCCGCCTTGGAAGCATGCGTATGAACGATATCTGGATTAAATTCTCGAATTATCTCTTTAATTTTTTTCAATGCTTTTCTGTCACTAAAAAAGTTAGGTTGCCTTTTTAATTCAGGAATCAGCAAAGGTTCTAAACCATAACTATGCGGAATGTGAAGCGAATCCGATTCTCCTTCCTCAGGTAACCCTCCAATAAGCAAGGTTTCAAAGTCGTCGGATAAAAACTTTGACAAAAAGGTAGCATTATAAGTAGGTCCACCAATATTGAATCTATTAATGATTCTTAACACCTTAATTTTTCGACGCTGCATACGACTACGGTATAATTATTGAGTTTTTAATAGTTCACTATTCATAACTCATTTGTTTAAATCCTCATCAAGAACAAATTTTAAGTGATCTTAGTCGGTATGAAAACAATGCAAAATTACATTTTATTTCTGTTCTTTTTAGTGCTAAATGCCAATATTGATGCACAAAATGCAATCCAACAGGCCTTAATTAACTTTGTGAAGGATCCGGTAAATAAAAGTGCCGCAATTTCGTTTCAAGTGATAAGTTTGGAAAACGGAAAAGTAATCGCTTCATATCAGCCTAATTTGGCAATTACAAGCGCATCCACAACTAAATTGTTTTCAACGGCATCAGCTTTTGAACTCTTAGGGGCTCAGCACAGGCCTAGTACGCGTATTTACATTGATGGTAAAATAAATGAGGATGGAATTTTAAAAGGGAATTTATTTATTAGAGGTGGAGGCGATGTCAGTCTTGGAAGTAAATACTTCAGCGAACAGGGAAAGGAGCTTGATTTTATAACTTTTTGGGTGGATTCACTCAAAAAACTCGGTATAAAATTTATTGAAGGGGCATTAATTGCAGATGGTTCTGAATTTGGATATGCTGGCGTGCCGGATGGTTGGGATTGGAATGACATTGGAAATTATTATGGCGCTCCAGCGAGAGGGTTAAATATTTACGACAACCTAGTCAAGGTTAATTTCAAAACTTTTTCACCAGGAAGCAAATCCGCAATTGTTTCCGTATACCCTGAGGTACCTGGTTTACATTATAAAAACAATGTGTACGCTGCAAGTGTGAGCGGCGATAATTCTTATTTGTATGGCGCTCCTTTTTCTCTTGACAGATCGGCTGAGGGGAAACTACCGGCCAACCAATCTTCATTTGAAGTAAAAGGAAGTATGCCAGATCCTGAATATCAATTGGCCTTAGAGTTGTTTAAAGCATTAGGAAAAGCAGGCATTCAGGTTGAAGATGGTTATAAAGGGGTGCGTACCAATTCTATATTCTCAAATCGCGATTATACTAAAATGACTCTTGTTATTGAACATTTTGGAAAAACAGTGGAAGAAGTTGCCTATTGGACCAATTTAAAAAGCGTAAATCTTTTTGCTGAAGGACTTTTAAATCAAATAGGATATCATTTAACCGGAGATGGTCGAACAACAACTTCATTGACTCAAATAGAAAAATTCTTACAAAAAAATATAGACACAAAAGGACTAGTTTTGCAAGATGGGAGTGGTTTGTCGCGTTCCAATGCAATTAGCGCGGCACATTTCACGAGTTTGCTTACTTACATGTCGAAATCTAAGAGTGCGGAAGCCTTTAAAAAAACGTTGCCTATTGCTGGAGTTAGCGGAACCTTGAAAAATTTATGTAAAGGTCAGGCTGGAGAAGGGAAAATTATTGCTAAAAGTGGAACAATTAACGGAGTGAAGTCTTATGCCGGCTATGTTGAAAGTTCAACCGGTAAAAAACTTGCTTTCGCTATGACGGTGAATAATTTTACATGTAGCTCTACACAAATTGTAGATAGGATGGAGAAAGTTTTAAATGCAATGGCTCAATTTTAAAGCTCGGTATTTAGAATCTGTCTCCAAAATTCGCCAACTGAAATGTTTGCTGTTTCCAGCATTTTCGGAACAATCGAGGCATCCGAAAAACCGGGAGTTGTGTTTACCTCTATAACATATGGGACATCTTCTACTAACATGAAGTCTATTCTCGCTATGGATCTAAGATTTAATAATTCATAAATTTCTTTTGCGCTCGCTTGAATTTTATTTTTGTTTTCGTCTGAAATTCTAGCCGGTGTAATCTCCTGGGATTTTCCATTGTATTTCGCATCGTAATCGAAAAATTCATTTTCAGAAACGATTTCCGTAAGAGGTAATGCGACTAATTCAGTGTTATTTCGATAGACTCCACACGTAACTTCAACTCCTTTTAAAAACGATTCAATTACTAATGATGATCCTTCAGAAAAGGCAACATTTATTGCCGGTGTCAATTCCTCACTCTTGTTTACCTTAGAAATACCATAGCTCGATCCTGAATCACAGGGCTTCACGAAGACAGGTAAACCGAGTTTCTCCATAATTTCTGAAGCATTGTATTTTTGATCTTTGATTAATCTTACTGAGGAGGCCACCTTAAAACCAAAAGTTTTCAAAAATTGATTGCAATACCATTTATCAAAGGACAAGGATGAGGCAAGAACTCCTGAATTTAAATATGGAATCCTATGTAAATCGAGTAAAGCTTGGATTTTACCATTTTCTCCTGGCTCACCGTGAATATAAACCAAACCTAAATCTAGGTTAATACTTTCGCTTCCATACTGAATCGATAAATCCTCTTTATGAAACGGATAGTTTTCTTCATTGTGGACCGCGTACCAATTTGCATTTGAGACCACAATTAAATACGTTTTGTATTCTGAAGGAAAATTCTTCGCTATGTTGCGAGCGCTCTTCATGGAAATCTCAAACTCAGATGAAAATCCACCACAAAATATTCCTAATGTTTTATTCATGTATAGACATTATATTTCGTCTCGAAAATAGAAAGGAATGATTCAATCGAACAAGGAGAAAGACAAAAGTTATTAGCATCGCTTTTTTCAAAATGTATTTTAAACTAATTTTACCCATCAATTGTCTTAAATAGTAATGTCAGAATCAATTCGTATTAAAAAACCAAATTGGTTGCGTGTAAAATTGCCAATTGGCGAGAATTACCGTAAGGTTCGAGGTTTAGTTGATCAGCACAATTTACACACAATCTGTGAAAGTGGAAGTTGTCCAAACATGGGCGAGTGCTGGGGAGAAGGTACAGCAACTTTTATGATACTAGGAAACATATGTACGAGATCATGTGGTTTTTGTGCTGTCGTGACTGGGAAGCCAGAGGAGGTGGATGAATTTGAGCCGGGGAGAGTAGCCGAAAGTGTCAAAATCATGGGGGTAAAACATGCCGTGATTACTTCTGTAGACCGGGATGATCTTAAAGACGGCGGAGCAGAAATTTGGGCGCAAACCGTTCGGTCAATTCGATACAAATCCCCTGGAACGACTCTTGAGACCTTAATCCCCGATTTTGCTGGAAAATGGGAGAATTTGCAAAAAATTATAGATGTTGCGCCCGAAATTGTTTCCCATAATTTGGAAACGGTTCGACGATTAACCAAGCAAGTTAGAATTCAAGCAAAATACGACCGTAGTTTAGAGGTGCTTTTCAGACTAAAAAAAGGAGGTATGCGAACGAAATCCGGAGTGATGCTTGGATTGGGTGAAACTGAGGAAGAAGTTCTCGAAACTATGTCGGACCTACGTCAGGTTGGTGTTGATATTTTAACCTTGGGTCAATATTTACAGCCAACACCAAAACACTTGCCAATCGTTGAATTTATACATCCTGAAATGTTCGATTTTTACAAGTCTAAAGGTCTAGAAATGGGATTTAGGTATGTGGAAAGTGGACCTCTTGTGCGATCTTCCTATCATGCCGAGAAACATATTTTCTAAAAATTATAAACTGAATTTATCATTCTTATTAAAACAATATAAATTTTTTGCGTGTTAAATAAACAAATTATCATTAATTTGGCTTGCTAAAAGTTTAATCTAAACGAATAATATATGAAAAAAGGATTGTATTTAATTGGTTCTCTTGGTTTTACGGGCTTAATTGCTTGGGTATCACTAACAAAAATCAATTTAAATTCCCCAGTAGCTTCTTATGAGCAAAGAGAACTAGGTGCGTTTGAAGCGCAAAAAGCGGATGAGGCTGCAGCTTGGCTCCGGGCTCGTTACATTGATGTTCAAACAGGAGAGACCATCAGTCAGGAAAAATTAGCTGAAATTCAAAAAGAATTTTCAAAATTAGACAAGAACAAATCGATAACTTTTCTTGATCAAGGTCCGGACAATATTGGAGGTAGAACGCGAGCGATTTGTGTAGATAGAACAGAACCAACTCAAAATATTCTTTGGGCAGGAGGAGTTTCCGGAGGATTGTTTTATTCGTGGAACAAAGGAAATACATGGACAAGAGTTGAAAGTTATGCTGATGCTGGAGCTAGTCCATTTATTTCATCTATGACGATGACAAAAGATGGTACTCTATACGTGGCAACCGGGTCAAATCAAGAGTCATGGAATGGTAACGGAGTATGGTATTCAACGGATAAAGGGGTTACATGGGACAAAATCCCCGGGACTAATTCAGTTACGGAAATTGAAAGTGGCGACGCGTCTGATTACGTTTGGTTGACTACTACCCAAGGTCTTAAGAAATGGAAGCTAGGTTTAACAGCGATGGAATCAACAGGTTCTCCAACATCAGGGTGTTTTGCTTTAAAAATCTCCAAGGATGAGCAGGTGATTGTTGCGGCTTTTGGATCTAATAAAACGTATGTTTCTACCGACGGAGGTTTGACATTTACAGATAAATCAGGTTCTGCAACGAGTAATTTAGTTCCAACGGGAGCTGCAAGAATTGAATATGCTATTTCGCCGACCTTAAATGATGACGGTAAATATTCATTGTATGCAGTAAGAACAAATAGTAACTTGCTTGGAATGAACGTTTCACATGATAACGGTCAAACATGGTATCAATTCGTAGGTGCTTCGGGAGTTGATGGTCCATTAAACATCTACAGAGATCAAGGTACTTACAACTCAATAGTGTCTGTTTTACCGAATAATCCTGAAGAAATTTTAATTGGAGGTATCGATATCTGGAAATGGAAACAAGCTGTAAATAATCCTCCTTCGGGTGGTTTCGAGCAAGTTTCTCAATGGTTTGTGTCGCCAAGTTCTCCTGTATACGTTCACGCTGATAATCACGAAATGAAATGGGACGATAATGACCGGTTCTACGCAGGTAACGATGGTGGAGTTGGTGTTTCAACAGACTACGGACAAACATATTTCCCAGCAAACAGAGGTTATAACGTAACACAATTTTATGGTATTGCTTTTGATAGAGATGGTGCTGTAATGGGTGGAGCTCAGGATAACGGAACACTTTATAACGATCACACGCTCTCAACATATCAAGAATTTAGAGAAGTAGGTGGTGGAGATGGTTTCGAATGTGAGATTTCTTTCTACAATCCACGCGTTATGTTCTCATCAGTTTATTATAATTCAATATCAAGATCTGGAGACAAAGGTCAGACATGGACGTCGTTCAATCCAATTCTTCCGGGAACTTATGATCCTGCAGGTACTGATGGAAGTCCTTATCATCCTTTTCATACAGAATTTATTCTAGCAGAATATTATGACATGAATTCTCAAGATTCTGTGACTTACGTAGCAACTAAAAATTATCCAGCAGGTACGGCAATTAGAATTCCAAGTTTATCTTCAGGCGATTCAATAACTTATGTTACGCAATCTGCCCTTTACTTTGATGATACGCTTTATTACAACCCTTCTTTGACAAGTAACGGTAATAATTTTGGTGAAAATCCCGCGACAGGTGAGTTAGTGAACATGGGAGAGGATACAGTAATTTACAACGTTGCTTGGGATACTTTGCGAGTACAAGATCCATATCAATCATGGTTCTTAGTGTACGTAAACGCGAATGGTGGAGAATTATGGGGTACAAGAAATGCTTTACGATTCTCAGTATCGGCTGTTAATTGGGTTTGTGTTGCAAAAGGCATTGGGTCAAGTGGAGGTTTCCAATTTGACATGGAATTTACACGCGATTTAAATCATCTTTACGTAACAGCAGGTAATGGTGTTTGGAGAATCGACGGGTTGGGATCTGTTTATACTTCTGATCCTGATTTCAATGACAAAGTCTCATACAGTGGTACCGGTGTAAATGCAACTACTCCGACCTTTACAACCGCCACTAAAATTTCAAACACTGGTTACGAAGGAATTGCTGTAAACCCTAATGATGATGATGATTTATTGTTGTTGGCAGGGTTCAATGGTTCGAATAGAAGAACCAGTAATGCTTCTACGGCAAGTACAAACGGTGTTACAAGCGTGGCGTTAGGAAGCGTTTCTGGAGTAGCTTGCTACGATGGTATTATTGATGTTACGGATTCTGATCGTTTGGTACTAGGTACCTCAAGTGGTGTATTAGTTTCAGAAAACGGAGGAACGACTTGGACTAATGCTTCAGCAGGTTTCGAAGGAACTCCTGTGTATGAGGTTCGTCAGTCTTGGAGAACATTTGCTGAAGGAAACGGAAGGCCCGGAGAAATCTATATCGGTACTTTCGGACGAGGAATTTGGAGTTCTTCCTCTTATCTAAGCACGCCATCGTTGAATATTTCTCAATTCAAAACGAAATTACTTGCTTTTCCTAATCCAACTACGGACAATACTACGTTGCAGTTCCAATTGGCAAAAGCAGGAAACGTAACTGTACAAGTTTATACAATAACTGGTAGAATGGTTAAAAACACAACAGTTAAAGGTCTTGAGGCTGGAGACAACTCAATCCAATTGGATTGTGAGGATCTACCACTAGGTACATACATCGTGAAATTCGTTTCTGGTAAGCAGGTAGATAATACCAAATTTATCAAAATGTAAATATTTAGTATTTCTAGGAAGGGTCAACGCAAGTTGGCCCTTTTTTATTTGTGACAGTCATCCATTGTGGGATTACTTGTTTTGGATTTGGTCTTTTCATGTATGTTTATGGCGGGGCTAACGTATGGAATATCTAAATTTAAACCGCGCAACATGGTTAAAATACCAACCAATATAATTAAATAGGGAATCAGGGCTTGTAAACTTTTAAACTTATTTAGCGGTAAGGAATGAATTCCTAATTGAAAGGTAAAAAGTAATGGAAAGGTACCTAAACCGAATGCCAACATAGAAAGAGAAGTGATTTGAAAGTCTAATGCCGAAAGACTTGTTAATAAGGCATAATATACGAGTCCACAAGGTAAAATCGCATTGATTATTCCAAGTAAAGGAATTTTTAATCGACCATGGGAATTTCTTAAAATGGCGAATAAACTATTATTGAGTTTTATTGAAAACAACCTTTCAAGAATATTCTGTTTTCGATTTTTTAAAATCTGTTCAAATGCAATAAAACACAATAGAACCCCTGTTGTAAAGGCCATTATTTGCAATCCGAGTACAAGGGAAAAACTGAATCCAATTAATCCAACGATTATTCCAAGAACTCCATAAGTGAGAATTCTAGAAAAATGATAAAGAAAAAGATCTCTTAATAGCGTTTTTTTGCTCCTTCGGTTAAAAGGAATAATAGACACAATTGGTCCGCACATAGCTATGCAGTGAATATTAGAAATAAGTCCAAGTAAAAATGCACTGATAATAAACCACATCACGGTATGGTAATAGCATAAATCTGTTCCGAACGATTTATCTCTGAATTTATAACAGACGAATATTCAATTATTATTGAGTACTTTCCAGATTTTAGTTTCGAAAAAGGAATGTAGAATGGTAAATTGGATGTTGAAAATGAAATATCATCCTGTTGATTATTAGGTCGAAAGAAGTTAATTTTTAAATTTCGGATTTCATGTTTTGATACATTTGATACAATTAGATAATATCCTTTTTGAATTGATATCTGAATTGGGTTACCAATTTTCTCTGCGTAATTCCTGGCATCGAGTTGTTTTTGAAATTCTAAGTCTTTTGTGTAATAATCTTCCGTGGTAAGTTCTGAACCTACACCGTTAAGATATATGGCAAGAGATGATATAAAAACGATAAACATTCCCATTGCAATTCCAATACCTAGTTTGATATTCATAAAAGTGGTCCTATAAATTTTGTTTTTACCTCATCAACTTTCTCACCATTCCCATAGACTTCAATCTTCAGTTTCTTCACACCATCTTTTAGAAGACTATTAGGTACTTTGACAACTATTCTTTCTTTAGTTTCGGCCTCACTTTCTAAAAATATATGACCTCCAACGACTTCGATTTCAACTTGAGGGTCAGTTGATTTAAGAGAAATTTGATAATCTTCTTGAGTTTTATTTAAAATATCCACTTCGAATATATTACTAACTATTCCTTTATTGTCTATACTATATGTTGAACCTCGTTGACGAATGATGTTAGTTTCAAAATCTTTTCGAGTGATGAGTAAGGCACCAAAAACTATTAATAGCCCAAGAAGAACAGCACTATAAGCCTTCACTCTTAAGGTCCACTGAAAGGGTGTTCCGGCTTTAATTCCATTTTCAGAAACGAATCGTATTAAATTCTTTTCCTGATTAACAGCTTCCATCATATGATTGCATTCATCGATGCATGCGGTGCAATTTATACATTCTAATTGAGTCCCATTTCTAATATCAATTCCGGTTGGGCATACATGTACACATTGTAAACAGTCAATACAAGCTCCTTTCCCAGCGCTTGAACGGTCTTCATTTTTATGGATTTTCGATCGAGGCTCTCCTCTTTTTGAGTCATAAGCGACTACCATAGTGTTTTTATCCAATAAAACTCCTTGTAATCTACCGTATGGACAAATTGTGGTACAAACTTGTTCTCTTAACCACATATATACAGAGAAAAAAACAAAGGTAAATATTGAAATAGCAATGAATCCTCCAATATGTTCTCCAATAGGATCATGTTGAATTTTCCAAAGTTCTTTGGATCCAATAATGTAAGCTAAAAAAGTATTGGCAATTAAAAATGAAATAATTAAAAAGATCGAGAATTTCAATGATCTCTTCCAAATTTTAGTCCATGTCCATTTAGAATCCTTTAATCTTCGTTGCTCTGTCCAATCTCCATCGATTAGATATTCTATTCGTCTGAATAACATTTCCATGAAAATAGTTTGAGGGCAAACCCAGCCACAGAATATTCTACCAAATATAATCGTGAAAAGAATAACGAAAACGACACCAACGATTAGTAAAATAGCGAATAAATACATGTCCTGTGGCCAGAAGACTTTGCCCAAGATTACAAACTTTCTTTCAAGGATATTTAATAACAAGAACGGTTGTCCATTGATACGAATATGAGGACCCGAGAATAAAAGAACTAATAGGAAATAACTGATTACTTTTCTAGCATTGAAATAATTTCCTTTTGGCTTTTTTGGAAATATCCAAATGCGTTTACCTTTCTCATTGACGGTAGAAATTTTATCCCGAAAAGAATCGTTTACTTCGCTCATTAAACCTTATTTTTCCATAATTTTTCCTTCAGGTGCTTTTCCTGCCTTATATGGAAGAGATAAAATATAGGATGCTACCTGTTGAATTTCAATAGGATTCAATTTAGATTGATGATCAGGCATTCCATTCCCACCTTTTTTAATTTTCCCAAATACTTGTTTTATATCAAATCCAATAATCCAATATTTATCAGTTAAATTAGGCCCTACTTCTCCTTCACCATCAGTTTTATGACATGTGACACAATGCTTACTGTAAATGGATTTTCCAGAAGATAAATCAGCATCAGATGTCAATAATGTTGCGTTTGTTTCATCGACATTCATTTTCATCTTTGTTCGATATGCGGCTATTTCCTCTTGTGCTGCTACCATTTCTTTTTCATATGCCTTAATTTGAAGATCTGAAGTACCAAACACGTGGTAATTCAATAAATAGCCAATACCAAAAAAAATACTAAACCAAAAGCCCCATACCCACCAAGGAGGTAAATTGTTATCTAATTCGCGTATTCCGTCATACTCATGTTCGAGCATGATTTCGTGTTCATCTTCGATTGCTACTGAATCTGTAAGGATGGCATTTATTTTTTTAAATGTTTCAACTGTAATTGGCTTTTCTGTTGGAACCTCCTTTTCTGCAAGTTTCAATAACTGATTGAAAAGTTTTTTAATATAAAAAATAACAGCTACGAGAATTAAGTCGATAACTACAAGTGCATACAAATCCGATGTTTCTACAAGTAGCCATGGTAAGCCAATGCCTTCCCCGTCTCCCATAAAATCTAAGGCATAACTTTTTCCTGTCACAGCCAGTGAGGCAATGATTAGTATTGGGAGAAGTGTTTTGTTTTGGTTTTTTTGCGAAACACCTTCTTTAAAATATGTTGATTTGACTAAAGTGACGATAGAATTAGACAAAACGACTATAGCTATCAATAGAATAACCGTTAGAAACAAAAGCCCATAAAAAACAGTTAGGTTTTCTGAGTAATAGGCAACAAGATTCGCGTCGGGTTTGACAACTTCAGCAATAGGTTCTTGAGCATTTATAAATGAATGCCCAAACAACATAAAAAGCGTCAAAAAAAGTAAATTATTTGTCTTCATTCGAAAGTGTTATTTCATTATCAAATAGAGGTAAATCACTCATTTCGTTCACATGATTACGATTCATTTTAATGACATACCAAATTACTAAAGCGAAGAAAATGGTAAATATCAACAAGGAAATGATGGGATATATTGAAATATTCTCCATCGATGTCATGTTATGTTTTATAAATCTTAGCATTATTTCTTTATTTTAATATCAGTTCCTAATCTCTGTAAATAGGCTATCAAAGCAATTATTTCTTTTTGCTCTAATTCGGTAATAAATTCTTTTGCATTTCTTCCAACCAGTGCCTCTTTAGGTGATTTACTTACAATGTCACTTGCAATTGAGTGCGCTTGCTTTTTAAGGTCGGCTATAGCCTTGGAATCATATCCGTCGGGATAAGGCACCCCGAGGGTCTGCATAGCTCTAATTTTCTTCTCGGTAAAGGACAAGTCTAAATCATCCTCTCGTAGCCAAGGATATGCAGGCATGATTGATCCAGGAGAAACTTCTTTAGGTCTGATCATATGTTGATAATGCCAAAGATTGCTTCTGACACCGCCTTCTCTCGCTAAATCAGGACCTGTTCTTTTTGAGCCCCATTGAAATGGGTGATCATATACAAATTCACCTGATTTTGAGTATTCTCCATAGCGCTCCGTTTCAAATCGCAACGGTCTAACCAATTGAGAGTGGCAATTATAACATCCTTCTCTCACATAAATATCTCGCCCTTCCAGTTCTAAAGGTGTATATGGCTTTACAGACGAAATAGTTGGGATATTACTTTCTACGATCATAGTTGGAATTATTTCAATTAAGCCTCCAATTGCAACAACAATCAAACTTAAAATCATAAAACGTATTGGCTTTCTTTCAATCGCCTTGTGCCAATATTCATTTTCGTGGTTTCCTTCTATATGACGTGTAACTGGCGCCTCTGCCTCTTCATTTGCAACCAAAACACCGGATTTTGCCGTTTTCACCAAGTTATAGAACATCATAATCGCTCCAATTATGTACAGGAGTCCGCCAAGTGTTCTTAAATAATAAAATGGTTTTAATTCATTGACCGTTTGTAGAAAGTCAGGATTAGTTAATGTGCCATCTGGATTAAAATCTTGCCACATAAGTCCTTGCATGAATCCTGCGATGTACATTGGAATGGCATATAAAATAATACCTAATGTTGCAATCCAGAAATGTTGATTGGCAAGCTTTCTAGAGTATAATTGTGTGTTGTAAATCCTTGGGAATAACCAATATAATAAACCAAAGGTTAGCATACCGTTCCATCCCAAACCTCCTACATGTACGTGTGCTATGGTCCAATCTGTAAAGTGTGAAATCACATTGACATTTTTCAATGATAGTAATGGGCCCTCAAACGTTGACATTCCATAACAAGTTAATGCCACCACCATGAATTTGAGCATAACATCATCTCTGACTCTGTCCCAAGCGCCTCTCAAAGTCAATAGACCATTTAACATACCTCCCCAAGAAGGAGCAATTAACATTACGGAGAACACAACTCCTAAACTCTGTGCCCAATCGGGTAAAGTGGAATACAATAAGTGATGTGGACCAGCCCAAATGTAGATGAAAATTAGTGCCCAAAAATGTATGATTGAAAGACGATAAGAGTATACTGGTCTATTTGCCGCTTTAGGTACGAAATAGTACATCAAACCTAAATAGGGTGTAGTTAGAAAAAATGCCACTGCATTATGGCCATACCACCATTGGACTAGCGCGTCTTGTACTCCAGCATACCAAGAGTAACTTTTCGTAAATGATATGGGAAGTTCGAAAGAGTTGAAAATATGCAACATGGCTACTGTAACGAAGGTTGCAATGTAAAACCAGATCGCAACATACATATGTTTTACTCTCCGAGCTAAAATTGTTGCAAACATATTCCAACCCCATACCACCCAAATTCCAGCAATGGCAATGTCAATCCACCATTCTAATTCTGCATATTCCTTTGCAGTGCTTATTCCAAGTGGTAAGGTTACAACTGCTGAAACAATAATTGCCTGCCAACCCCAAAAATGAATATAGGTGAGTTTATCGCTCCAATTTCGTGTTTTTAAAAGGCGTTGAATGGAGTAATAATATCCCATAAAAATACCGTTGCCAACAAAGGCGAAAATTACGGCATTCGTGTGCAATGGTCGAATCCTCCCAAAGGATATGTATTTAAATCCTAAATACTCATTAAAGAACTCTGGGAATGCTAATTGAGAGGCTAATATTAGACCCACCAACATTCCGGTAATTCCCCAGATTACGGTAGCATAAGCAAAATTTCGGACAATTTTATTGTCGTAGCTAAACTTCTGAATTTCCATTGTTTTCCTTGATTTGTGTTTTTTCATCGTCAAAGAGAATTCTAACTGATGGCGTGTAGTCGTCTTCGAACTGACCATTCTTTGTTGCCCAAATAAAGATGAAAAGAAAGAATATGGCAATCACTAAACTTACAATCAACATCAAATAGATTATTCCCATGTTGCAAAAATCTTGAGAAATTAAAAAAATAAGAATGACTTGGGTTGTGTTAAAAACTGATTTAAATCATGTTTTTAAGGCCGAGATATTGTTTGTATTTCAATTGAACCGCCATTGTACTTAACAACACAACAGATAATGAACTTACGGGCATTAATATGGCAGCAACTAATGGAGTTAAACTTCCTGAAATTGCAAAGGTTAAACCTATGGTATTGTAGAATAATGAGAAGCCTAAACACCACCTTAGAACTTTTTTGGCATATAGTGCGCTCTTTAAAAAAATTGGTAAATCCCCTAATTGTCGTGAATCAAGTATTGCGTCTGAAGTTGGCGTAAATCGAAACATATCGGAGGAAATGGCAATGCCAACATTTGCCTCTGTTAAGGCGCCTGTATCATTTAATCCGTCACCAACCATTAGAATTTTTCTCCCAGTTTTTTTCAACTTCTCAACAAATAATTTTTTGTCTTCGGGATTGCTATTGAATAACAGGTTTTCTTCCTTAAAACCAATTTTTATTAAATTGCTTTTTTCAAAATCAGAATCTCCAGAAACCACATAAAGTTCATAAGAAGTGAGTTCTTTAATTAGAATTTCTAAATTGTCCCTATACTTATGACTCATTGTAAAAACAGACAATAACTCATCGTTCTTAGTGAAATATACCGTAGTTTCCTTATTCTTATTCAATGCATTGCAAAATTCGGCGCTTCCCACTTTGTAAGAATTGCCTTCAAATTTGCAACTAACACCTAAACCTTTTTCCTCTTTGAAATCTGTGATTTTTATTTGTTTAGAAGTATTAGAAAATAATTGATTTATTGATTTAGCTAATGGATGCGTGGAATTTCCAGTGATTTCAAAAAGTACTGCAGAATCAGTTTCATTCAACACCTTTCTTTTTTCTGCATGTACGATTAAACCATCCGTTAAAGTTCCTGTTTTATCAAAGATAATTGTGTCGATCCCGAGCAATTTTTCGATGACAAAGGTGTTTTTTAGAAATAAACCACCTCTTCCAAGAACTCGCATCACATGTCCAAAAGTAAAAGGAGCAGAAAGGGCTAGAGCACACGGACATGCCACAATTAAGATGCTCACAACTACTTTTACGACCATGGATATGTCAAGAATGAAATAAACCAAAGAGGTAACCAAGCAGATTATTAGCAGAGCAATAAGAAAATAATATGAAATTTTGTCTTGATACTTTACAATTGAATTTTCTTCGTCACTTTTATCGAATGTATTCCATAGTTTGGTGAGATGACTTCTATTGACTTCTTCCTTAACAGTTAGTCTAGTTTTTTCTCCAAGAATTTTTCCTCCTGCATAAACAAATTCACCAAACTTCTTTGTAATTGGCATAGATTCTCCTGTGATGAAACTATAATCGAGAGTGGCAATTTCTTCGTTTAAGTTGGCATCACATGGTATGATTTCTTCATTTTTCAATTCGATGACATCACCTATTTTCAATTTTTCAATTGGTGTTACAATTGAGCTTTCATTTTCAATTTTTGTTACGGCTACAGGAAAGTATGATGTGAAATCTCTATCAAAAGAAAGGGATTTATATGTCTTGTTTTGGAACCATTTACCTACAAGAAGAAAGAATATAAAGCCAGAAAAACTATCCATGTAACCCGGGCCATTATTGGTCAGAATAGAATATAAACTTTGACCATATAAGGCCAGGATTCCAATTGAAATGGGAATATCAAGGTTGAGATATCGTGTGCGTATTCCTTTAAATGCCGAAATAAAATAATCGTTGGCGGAATAAAACAATACCGGCAACGACACAAGAAATGAAAGCCAAGAAGTAAAGTTTCGAATTCCATTCGTGTCATTTTCAATGCCTCCATATTCAGGAACACTCCAAAGCATAATACTTCCAAAAGCAAAACCGGCGAGTCCAATTTTCAATAAAAAGGTCTTATCAATAAGGCTTTTTTCATCGGTTTTCTTTCCAAAATTTGGTTTGTATCCGATTGAATTTAACAGATTTGCTAATTTGGACAACGACAATTTTTCATGACTAAAATCTATAATGGCCTCTTTTTTTATAAAATCAACTTGAGCACTTATAACGTTTGAATTGATTTTATGCAAATTTTCTAAAAGATAGATACAACTGCTGCAGTGTATAGAGGGTAAAAACAGTTTTACTCGTGTAAACTTATCGTCTTTGAATAGAACATATCGTTGTGAAATTTCTTCCAAATCTAAAAAGTTGAATGCAGATTCCTGGTTCTTTTCGTTCATTCGATAACCCGGATTTTGCTCTAAAGAATAAAATGACGAAAGGTCACTCTCCTTAATTAGATTATAAACTTGTTTACAACCGTTACAACAAAATGATTTTTCATCGTAAAGAATTAAATCGCGACCTAAGTTGTCTCCGCAGTGAAAGCAAATTTCAGTTTTCAAATTGTAGTTGAGAAAAGAGGTTTATTGTAGTTATAATCTAACAGGTCGATATCAAAAGCCATACAGACATTGCGAATAAAAGGGAGACCTTTTGAGGTAACGCTTACTGTGTTTTCGTGCCAACAAACTAAATCGTCACGTATTAATTCTGCAAGTCTTTTTTTTACATTCGATAAGTATTGTTCATTTGATAACTCCTCAGGAATTTCTGTGGAATATGTACACATTAAGTTTAAAATTACTTTACGAATTGCCATTTCCTTTTTGGTTAAAAAATGTCCTTTTACGATAGGAAGTAAACCTTTATTTATACTTTCTAAATATTCTTCCAATGATTTGGTATTTTGAGCATATGAGGTCCATGAATCCGAAATTGCAGACATACCTAAGCCTATTGAAGCACGAGTAGATTGAATAGTATAACCCATAAAATTACGATGCAATTTTCCTAATTTCATCGCTATTGCTAGTTCGTCACTTGGTAACGAAAAATGATCCATTCCAACGGATACATATCCCGCTGCAGTAAGTCTCTCTAGCGCTTCTTGATATAAAACTAATTTTTCAACATTTTTTGGCAAGTCAATATCTTGGAATCCTCGTTGACCATTCCCTTTAATCCAAGGGACATGGGCATAACTATAAAGTGCGATCCGCTCAGGTTGTAATTCTAAAGTTTTATTAATTGTGTCAATCCAACCGTCCATTGTTTGAAAAGGAAGTCCGTAAACTAAATCATGATTAATGGACGCAAATCCTAGTTTTTTTGCTTTATAATGAACATCCTTTACTTGATTAAAAGTTTGAATGCGATGTATGGCCTTTTGCACAACAGGATTATAATCTTGTATTCCAAAACTAATTCTTTTAAATCCTAATTTATTAAGTGATTTCAAATGTTCATCAGTTGTTGAATTTGGATGAGCTTCAATGCTCAATGAACTGGATTCAATCAATGACGCACCAAGAATAGAAGTCAGAAATTTAGATAAATTTTCTGGTGAAAAAAATGTGGGTGTGCCACCACCAAGATGCAATTCTTTAATTTTTAATTGTCCAAGAAAAGACAAGTAAAGTTCCCACTCTTTTTTAACACCTTGAAGATATGGAATTTCAACCTCGTGATTTTTAGTTATCCTTTTGTGACAGCCACAAAACGTACACAAACTTTCACAAAACGGAAGATGTATATAAACACTTACTTCCCTTGAATGAGAATCGTTTATTTGTTTGGACAAACGATCTATCCATAAATCAACAGAAATTGGTTCTTCTTTCCAAAAAGGAACAGTTGGATATGAAGTATACCTCGGACCCGGCACGTTGTATTTATGTATCAATGTGTCGAGCGTCTTCATGACGCAAACTTACGGCAACTCAACTGTTGAAAAAATGATATTTATCAGCTTTGATAAATTAGAACAAGTATTAATTTTGCATGGAATAACGACCCAAACTAATGCTTGATAAATCTCACAAACACATTTCTTGTGCTACATGTTCAGCGCGACATATTTCTCCAATAAATTCACTGACGAATTCGGAATTAGAGCACATGGAAGCGCATCGTTCCTGCAATTACTTCAAAAAAAATCAATCCCTGTTTTTAGAAGGGTCATATCCTCGTGGAGTATTTTGTTTAAACCAAGGAAAGGTTAAAATCTTTAAAAGGGGAGACGAAGGAAAAGAACAAATTATTCATATCGCAAAGCATGGTGAGTTAGTCGGATTTCGTGCTATGTTCAGTGGAGAGCCTTACAACGTAGCGGCAGAGACTTTAGAAGAAAGCAATATTTGTTTCATTGCAAAGGATGAATTTTTATCTCTAATGGATACCAATCCGACATTAAGAAATGGCATAATTAAAGAGCTTTCGAAAGAATTAGCCGAAAGGGCAGAATTTATTACGAATATGGCTCAAAAATCTGTCAGAGAGCGACTTGCATTTGCCTTAGTTATTTTGTCAGGAATTTATGAGAAAGAACCAATAAATCTCTCCAGGGAGGATATGGCAAATTTCGTTGGTACAGCCACCGAAACATTAATTCGCTTACTTAAAGATTTTAAAGAGGAAGGTTTAATTGAAGTTCAAACGAGAAAGCTAACTGTCATAGAACCTATTCGATTATTAGATATCGCAGGTCGTTGATTGGCAAATTCT
>CAZLVX010000011.1:0-7872 GCA_964562965.1 uncultured Lishizhenia sp. | reverse complement strand
TCCTATTCCTTGACGTATAATTTCGATTCCATTCCTGCAATCAACCACAGTGGAACCTTCTAAATGTCCAATGCCACCATCAATAATAAATTCAACGGTATCTTCAAAATGTTCAAAAATGGCTTCAGGTTCAAAAAAATAAGGTTGAATATCGTCCTCTTCGTTATGTAAAGAAGAAGCTACTATAGGATTCCCTAATTTTTCAACCAAAGATAAAATTATTGGATTATCGGGAATTCGAATTCCTACCTCTTTTTTGTTACTGTCAAACAACCTGGGAATATCGTTATTTGCATTTAATATAAAGGTGAATGGACCGGGTAAATGTTGCTTCATTAATTTAAAAACAGGACGATCGAGTTGTTTGGTGTAATTAGCAGCCATCGCTAAGGATGAACAAATTAAAGAGAAATTCACCTTATTAGATTTCACACCACGTAATTTCGCCAATTCTTGAATTGCCTTTTTATTGGTTAGATCGCATCCCATCGCATATAGTGAATCCGTTGGAAAAATTATGATTTCACCTTTTTTTAATCGATCGACCGCCTCATCTATTAACCTTGAATCAATGTGATATGGATTTATTTCAACTAACATTTATTTCGAAATAATACAACTAATAGCTCTGTGATCACTCAGTTCCTCTTTTTGAATTTGAAAGTCATTTGATTTTAAATTTTTAGAGTGAAAAATAAAATCTATTCTTCCTGCAGGTATTTTTCCGATATACGTAGCGCCAATACCTGTCGAAGTATTCCGAAAAGCATCGGTTAGTTTTCTATTGAAGATATTGTATGTATAAGACATTGGAGTATCGTTGAAATCCCCGCAAATTATAGTCGAGTAGGGAGATGTGTTGGCGTGTTCAATTACTGTTCGGGCTTGATCCGCACGATCTAAAAAGGCGATTTTTAATTTTCTATAAACTCCGATCAAGGTTCTTTTTTCATCTAAATTTGATGCAATCTTACCGTCACCGTCGTATTCATTACTCAATCGAATTGATTGCAAGTGAACATTATAGACGCGAAAAGTATCTTTTTCTTTTACAATGTCCGCATAAATGCAATAATTAAAATCATCTTTTCCCTGAGTTTGGAATTTTACATCGCCTTTTGCGATAATCTCATATTTTGAAAAAAGTGCAATTCCAAAATTTTGATTAGCATGTTTATTAAATGCGCTTCTTTCATGATAGAATTTCGAATTTCCCATTATTGAAAATAGCGAGTCAATAGTTTCGAATTTGGTGGGTTTTTCTTGTCTGTAAAATTCTTGAATGCAAAGAATGTCTGGATTATTAGTTCTCAAAAATTGAAAAATTTCATTTCTACGTATTAATGCTGCTTCAAAATTAGGATTATAAATATCGAAAAGACGAACGTTGTATGAAGTTATTTTAAGTTTGTTTTTTCCTGGTTCATCCTCAGAAAGCGTTATCGAAAATGATCGAAAATGAAGATTTCCACCGAGTAGGATGATGAATAATGTATAAAATGCCCACTTAGATCGAAGGATTGCCCAAAACACTAACCAACCCAAATTTACAAGGATAATCACCGGGTAGGATAGGCCGACAAAAGGAAGGAATGGAAGTGTTTCAGGATGAAAATAAGGACTTATGTAGCACAGTAATAAGGATACAAAACTGATAATCGATAGTACTTTGAAAACCGAGGAAAATTTCCAAATTCTGTCTTTCCAATCAGCCATTCTTACTTTGGTTAAATAAGAAATCTTTTTCTTCCTTAGTAAGTGAGTCGTATCCTGATTTAGAAATTTTATCTAAAATCTTATCTGTCTTTTCTTGTTTTTTTCTTTTTTCGAATGCGTAATCTTCATCTGTTTTCATGGATGTTTTACGCCCATTATTTTTTGATTTTGACTTAAAAAACGCTAAAAAAGAACTCCACCAACGTTGTATCATGTTCAGAATATTCTTTGGCGAATTTACGTTTTGTACAGACCAAAATCCAAATATCGCGCCTCCTAAATGAGAAAAATGTGCAATATGGTCATCTCCTGTAGACAATCCTACAATGTCGATAAGCCAAAACAATAAAGCAATAACAAACATTGGTAACGGAAGAATACCAAACAACATCAATTTCATGTTCGGGCTGTAGAATGCCAAAGCCGACAGGATTGCCATAATTGAGCCTGATGCACCAATTATTACGGTTGAATTTTCTTGAAGTGCCGGAAAAAGAAGGTGGGCGACTACTTCAAAAAGTCCACCAAAAATTCCACCTGCCACATACGTTAGCCATAATTTTCGCTTGTCGAAAAGACCTTCAAAAATCTTACCCACAAAATAGAGCACAAGCATATTTTGAAGGAAATGAAGAAGTTCAAAATGTGAAAAAATACTCGTAATAAGTCCCCAAGGTTTTAGAACAAACTGAGAAATTTGAGTTTCTAGACAAAAAAAGTTCTTGTTGAAATTTAATAGAAAAGGCTCCTTAATTAAGGATAATCGTATAAGCGCATTAATGAGATGAATACTAAAAAAAACAAAAAGATTAAGTAACAACAATCGATGCGTCATTAATCCAAATTTTAATTGGTATTTTAATTCATCAACAAGACTTCTTTGATTTGTATACATTACCAAAAATTAGATCTGTCTGATTTTCTCCAAAATAATACTATAATTCCCCCTACGATTGCACCTCCAACATGAGCTAAATGGGCGGTATTATCTCCGGCATTATTCTGATATGCCAGAAACACTTCTAACAGAAAATATATTCCTACTAAATATTTTGCTTTAACTGGAATGGCGAAATACAACATGAATTCTGTGTTTGGAAATAAGATAGCGAAGGCAGCCATGACCCCAAAAACAGCACCCGATGCTCCTACCATTGGCGTAAAGGATTTTATCACATAATTTCGATATTCAGGAACTGTAGAGTAATCTAAACTTAAATAATTCCCTTTTGCAATCGTGGCATTAACGTCTTCCATGTTATAACCGAGCGCAATTAATTTTTCTTTTAATAATTCAATCTCATAAACACCAATTGCGTTGTAAAGTGCAAAAGCACCAAGAGCACATGATATGTAAAAAATAAAAAATCGTTTTGGACCCCAAATCCTCTCTAAATATCCTCCGAGCATTATAAAAAGCCACATATTGAAGAAGATATGCAACAGTCCACCGTGCATAAAAAAGTGCGTGACAATTTGAAATGGTTGAAATAAAGGGGAATTAACATAATGCGCACCAAACTGGGAGGTCAAGTTAATTTCTTGCGCTTCCAAGATTAATGTAGCCACAAAGAAAACAATGTTCAGGATTAAAATATTCTTAGTTACTTGGGGAATGTTTTGAAACATAGTTAAAATTTAAGGTCAATTTCGGAAAATGCTAAGGTAGAAACTATGCGTTTACCATCAGTAGTATATTGGTGTTCTTCACATTGAAATAGTTCTTCTATGAGATGTTGCGCTGCTTCTTGTGTGTCAATTTTTTTAGATCGACTCGAAATCTTTGCAATTTTCTCAATAAACTTTGTAGCAACATCGATTTTTTCAATATCCTGTTGATCCGCCGTCTTCAGTAATTCTTCAATAATCGCAGTGGTTTCTTCAGCTGATAAAAACGAAGGAATTCCTTCTATGTTTAGTTCTAAATTATCTGTAGTTCCAGAGAAGCCTAATTGCTTGAAAAGTGAAACATTTGCGTTCCAAAAGTCTAGGTCTTTACGGTGTAAAGAGATTGTAATTGGAAATAGTAAGGATTGACTCGAAAGTGGAGAATGAATGAATTTTGAAGCAATATCGGTATACAGAATTCTTTCGTATGCTCTTCTGAAATGAATTACCATGAGTCCAGATTTACAAGGACTTACAATATAATTTCCATGAAACAAGAGCTGTGTTGTGTCATTGGAGAAATTGCTTTCTTCAATCTCAGGTAGTGTAAGTTGTTCATCACCAGTTAATTCTTGAATTTTGTAAAATTCTTCCCAGTTAGTAATTGCCTGTTGATCTTGTCCAAAGCCCTGCTTATTCAATCCTTTACTGAAGCCATTCCCGCCAGATCCACTGGATTTACCTTGTTGATTTTCAAAAGGATTATAAAGCGGATTAACTTTTATTTGAGGTTCTACAGGATCATTTTTTCGAAAGCCGCTAGGTAAATCAAATGCAGTATCG
This sequence comes from uncultured Lishizhenia sp., assembly GCA_964562965.1. GTDB lineage: Bacteria > Bacteroidota > Bacteroidia > Flavobacteriales_D > Crocinitomicaceae > UBA952. Next base: position 3,705 of record CAZLVX010000011.1, on the reverse strand, counting down.
CGTTCAAAGTCTAGGGTTGGAAATACATTATATTTGCCTAAAGCTTGTCGCACGCTACTGGTTAAAATTGAGTAAATAAATCGATCTTCTTCAAATTTTATTTCTGTTTTTGTTGGATGAACGTTTACATCAATTTTGGAAGGGTCAATTTCAAAAAAGATAAAGTAACTTGGGTAATATTTATCAGGAATTAATCCCTCGTATGCTTTGGAAATAGCGTGGTGGAAATAACCGTCTTTGAAAAATCGATTATTGACAAACAGAAACTGCTCACCTCTGCTTTTCTTCGCTTTATCAGGTTTACCAATAAACCCTGAAACTTTTACGATGTTGGTTAATTCCTCTATTGGAACCAGTTGTTCGTTAGTGTTTCTTCCAAACAAATCAACGATTCTTTTTCGTGTATTCGCCGACGGTAGGTTATGAATTTCATTTCCATTGTGCATGAGAAGAAAGCGAATTTCGGGATGAGCTAGTGCAATTCGTTCAAATTCATCACGAATGTGTCCGAATTCAATGCTATCAGATTTTAAGAAATTTCTTCGAGCAGGAACATTGTAGAATAAGTTTTTTACATCGAACGAAGAACCGTTAGAACACACAACCTCTTTTTTATCATTAATCTGGCCACCCTCTAGGTTTAGTTGAATGCCAATTGCTTCATTTTCGGTATGCTTTGTTGTAAGTTGCACATGGGCTATTGCCGCAATAGAAGCCAACGCCTCTCCGCGAAAACCTTTTGTTTGTAACGAATATAAATCAGAAGCACTTTTAATTTTACTAGTGGCATGACGTAAGAAACAGTTGACAGCGTCATCTTCTGTCATTCCTTTCCCGTTATCGATAACTTGAATTAGTGTACGTCCCGCATCTTTAATTAAAATCTTTACCTCACTAGCTTCTGCGTCAATAGCATTTTCTACCAATTCCTTAACCACGGAAGCAGGTCTTTGTATGACTTCCCCAGCAGCAATTTGATTCGCAATATGATCTGGAAGTTGTTGAATGATTCCCATTGCTACTCCATTAATCGAAAAACAACAGATTCAATTTGTTCGAGGCCATTAAAAACAAAATAACCGAGAATTAAAATTATTGCAATGAGTATTAAAATTCGAATGTTAGATTGAAGTTTTGCGCCTTCCCTTTCTTTTCCCATTGCCCAAGAATCCCTCATTTGTTCTCTGAAAATTGCTTTTCTCTCTTCTTCCGTGGCATTTTCAAGATCTTCGTATTGCTTTTTTTTCAATTCCAAGCGCTCCTTGCGTTCATCGTAAAATCGAGTATAGAAGCTAAATCGCTTGTAACGTGAAGGAGTATTAAATAACTTCATTGCCATCGCTAACAAAAATAGCGATAATACTCTAAATTACACGTGAATTAACAATTCTTAATGCTCAGAATCGTACGATAGTGCCTTTGTATATTGATTTCTCGCCCTTGAATGGAGATGAAAGTACAACCTTCCAGATGTACGCTTTGTCTAGCGGAACTAAATTGCCTATGCGACGATCAATTCCATCCCAAGGTTGAGAAGCATCAGTTGAGGTAAATACTGTTCCTCCATTGTCTGGGTCGAGAATTGTTAATACAAAAGGTGTATTTCGTATGGTTAATGCATAAGGCATGAAGTTTATTCTTCTTGCATCATGAGAACTAGGGCTAAAGGAGTTTACTGCTAAAAGATTATAGTCTTCTTGAACCTGAAAAGTTCGCGATGTTTTGGCTTCACAACCTATTTCATTTTTAACGCTCAGCTCAATTGAATTTCTGCCTTTATCAAACATGACCAAATCATTTTTTAAATCTGACGTTGAGGTACATATTTTACCGTTTAAATACCAATTTACATCCGACTCGTTGGTTGAACATTCGCAATGCAAAACTGGTAATCCTGTTTCGTAATCTAGGGCGTCGGCTAATTGAAGATCAAGTAATGGTGATTTGTTGACAACAAAAGATTTCTCTTCCAAAATATGAGTAGATTGTGAATTGTCAGCATAATAAACCTTGTAATTTCCATTTTCATGAAGTGTATGAGACAATGTTTCACCTTCGTTTGCAATTATTTTTTTTCCAGATGGTAAAACAAGCACCAATGTATGGTCAACTTTATTTGTAATTTCGAATTTTTCACCTTGACATTTTGAGGAAAAAGTTGGAAGTTGAATTTTATAGGTTTCTTCTTCTTTTGAATTCACTGATTTATTTTCAAAAGATATGTATTCATTAATATTCTTTAAAATGTAAGGCGAATAGTCCATTGGTGTAAGGATAATATTGGTGGTATTAAGTTGATTACTATTCCCCTCTATTTTTTTTGATTTTATGGATTCCTCTGGTGAATTTAAGACTGTTTTTTCAGAAGATGTCTTCTCAGTGAATTTCGTCTTGTTTTCTGTTTTTGTTTCGTTTTTAGATATTGAAGAATTATTTTCTGTAAGTGGTAAGTTCGTTTTTGAATCATCTGCCGTATTATTGTAGCGTATCAAAGAAGCAATTCCGATCATAAGCAGCAAAACTGCAGCACCACCTAATCCCCATTTTAAAAAATTGGATTTGCCCTTAGAAGGCAATTTCTTTTCTAATGAAGTCCATGCAGCCGCATCATAGGGTAGCTCATAAGATTCGAGCGACTCTCTGAATTGATCTTCAAAATTTTTATTTTCCTCCATCATAAGTCGATGTGTTTAAATTTCTCATTTAATATTCGTTGTAAATTCATTTTTGCCTTTGCAAAATTTGATTTAGATGTTCCTTCATTGATTCCCAGCAACTCTGCGATTTCCTTGTGCGAATAATTTTCCATCACATAGAGATTAAATACAGTTCGATACGCTGGGGATAATTTACTAATAGCTTCGAGCGCTACCTCACCTTTAAGTTCTAGCAGCTCTATTTTTTCGTTTTCCACAACTTCATCGACTCCTTCTTGTTTAAAGTCATTGTCTTGATCGCTTAAAAATGGATTACGTTTTGCCTTTCTTATGTAATCAATTGCGGTATTTGCAACAATTCGACGAATCCAACCTTCAAATGAACCTTTAAAATCAAAAACACCTAATTTATCAAAGACCTTTATGAATCCCTCTTGAAGAACCTCTTGTGCAGTGTCTTTATCGCTAATATAACGAAGACACACCACCATCATTTTTCCGTAAAACTGCTTGAACAACTGTTCTTGTGACCTTCGGTCATTTTTGAGACAGCCCTCAACAAGTTCTTTCAAATGATCTTTGCTCTCCAAGTTTCAACAGTTTAATGACGACACTTTATTTGAAGGGTTGCCTTCGATTTTAGAATGTATATAAATTAGAGGCAAATAAAGTAAATTTGTTTGAAATTCACTACATTCGTGCCTCAATACGTCATTATTAATTTTTAAATTTAGAACCGTATGAAAGTAACCGTAGTCGGAGCAGGAAATGTAGGTGCAACATGCGCCGATGTTTTAGCAACTCGTGAAATAGCGAATGAAATTGTCCTTTTGGATATCAAGGAAGGTTTTGCTGAAGGAAAAGCACTTGATATTTGGCAAACATCACCAATTAATCTTTATGACTCTCGAACAATTGGTTCTACCAATGATTACGAGAAAACCAAAGATTCTGATGTTGTTGTAATTACTTCTGGGTTACCAAGAAAACCAGGAATGTCTCGTGATGACCTTATCGCAACCAATGCAGGTATCGTTAAGACCGTCAC
>CAZLVX010000010.1:0-32406 GCA_964562965.1 uncultured Lishizhenia sp. | reverse complement strand
GAAAATGCAGAAATTGCATTGGATTGGTTTACCTTGTGTATAAATGCGAATTACGATGGTGTATTGCCTGATATTGAGCGATTTTTACGAAAAATAGGAAGAAGAAAGTTTGTCCTGCCGTTATTTGAATTACTCGCGCAAAAACCGCAATATAAAAACTTCGCTAAAACGTTGTTTGATTCTCAAAAAAACTACTATCACGCTGTGACCAAAAATAGTGTAGAAAAACTTTTTGCAAACTAAAGTAATTAGTTCGCCATTTCGCTCATGAACTTGATTCGCATCAACCTGAGTTCTTCCTCGGAATAAAGACCATCGAATTCATGATAGGCGTCTAATATATCATCTGTTTCAGCTGAAGAGAAGTAATCGTATAACTCTTCTTGGTTTTCATTGTCAAGAACACTATTGATATAATAATTAATATTAACGCGGGTCCCAGAATTTACAATAGATTCAATTTCATCGAGTAATTCATTAAAGGACTTTCCTTGGGAACTGGCAATATCTTCCAATGGAAGTTTTCTGTCAATATTTTGGATTAACTGAACTTTCAACATGGACTTATTAACCAATGACTTCACCACCATATCTTGAGGCCGTTCAATATCATGTTCCTCAACATAGTCGGCAATTAAAGCCAAAAATGGCTCTCCATAGCGTTGTGCCTTACCCGCTCCTACACCTTGAATATTGGTTAATTCATCTAATGTAATGGGATATTGCAAACACATATCGCGTAAGGATGGCTCCTGAAAAATAACAAACGGTGGAATATTTTTTTCCTTCGCTAATGATTTTCGAAGATCTACCAATAAATCATATAGTTTTTCATCAAATGCCCCTCCTTTTCCTGAAACTTGCACAACACCATCTTCGTCGTCATCACCCGAATAGTCGTGTTGTTTGATCAACATAAATTCCTCAGGCTTCTGTATAAATTTCTTTCCTTTCTCTGTTAGTTTTAAGGTTCCAAAACTTTCAATGTCTTTATATACAAGCCCACCCACACAAACTTGACGAATCACCGCATTCCAAAAATGCTCATCCTTCTCCTTACCAATTCCAAATGATGGAAGTTTTTCATGTTTGTAAGATTTTATATCGGCCGTTAGATTTCCTGCCAAATACGCACAATAGTGCTTTGACTTTTGTGTTTCCTCAAGGAGCATTATAGCTTCCAATAACATGAGAACAAACTCTCTACCATCTTTTCTCTCTCTCGGATTTCTGCAATTATCACATTGTTCATTGCATTTCTTTTCATCAAATGTCTCTCCGAAATAATGAAGAATAAATTTTCGTCTACAAACAGAAGTTTCAGCATAAGAAACAATTTCGTGTAACAACTGCTTTCCAATCTCCAATTCAGTTAATGGCTTTCCTTGAAGGAACTTCTCCAATTTTTCTATATCCTTGTAACTGTAAAACGCTATACAATCACCTACACCACCATCGCGTCCGGCACGACCTGTTTCTTGATAATAACTCTCTAAAGATTTTGGAATATCATGGTGAATCACATAACGTACATCTGGTTTATCGATACCCATTCCAAAGGCAATAGTTGCAACTATAACTTCCACTTCTTCCATTAAAAACATATCCTGATGTTTGGCACGCGAGGTAGCGTCTAACCCTGCATGATAAGGCAAGGCATTGATGCCATTCACTTGCAATAATTCAGCTATTTCCTCAACTTTTTTTCTGCTCAAACAATATATAATACCGCTCTCCCCTGCTCTGTTCCTAATGTATTTTATTATCTGTTTTTCTACGTCTCGTTTTGGACGAATCTCATAGTACAAATTATCTCTGTTGAACGAACTTTTATAAACTGTCGCATCGAGCATATTCAAATTTTTCTGAATATCATGCTGAACCTTAGGAGTAGCAGTAGCGGTTAGCGCTATAATAGGCACATTGGATATTTTCTCAAAAATCTCTCGTAACCGACGGTATTCCGGACGAAAATCATGTCCCCATTCAGATATACAATGAGCCTCGTCGATGGCAAAAAATGAGATGTCAACGGAAGTTAAAAAATCAATATAATCTTGTTTCGTGAGTGACTCAGGAGCAACATACAGCATTTTTGTTTTTCCTGCTTGAATGTCGCTTTTCACCCTATTGATTTCAGACTTCGATAAGGAAGAATTTAAAAAATGTGCAACACTTTCGTTATCACTCACATTTCGAATGGCATCTACTTGATTCTTCATCAAGGCAATCAATGGTGATACAATGATGGATGTTCCTGGCATTATTAATGAAGGCAGCTGATAACACATCGATTTACCACCTCCAGTTGGCATGATAACAAAGGTGTTTTTACCTGCTAGTAAATTTGTGATAACCTTTTCTTGTTCACCTCGAAAATGGTCAAAACCAAAATAGGTTCTTAACGCTGACTTTAAATCAATTGTAACTGACGATGCTTGCAAAACTGCTTCTTCCATTGGGATTAAAACAACAACTAAATCTAACTTGTTTAGTTAAATTTACAAAATAATTCCGTAACGTAAAGGAAATAAATAAAAATCAGCGCAGATTATTCGTTAAAAGCAACAACTTCTTTTACTTCGGGTAAATGTTGTTTCAATAAGTTCTCAATTCCACCCTTCAAGGTTGCTGTGGACGATGGACATCCGGCACAAGACCCCTTTAGCAATAAGGTAACCGTTCCATTTTCAAAACCGACGTAATCTATTGCTCCTCCATCGTTCTCTACAGCAGGTCTCACGTATTCATCTAACAACCCGCGTATAGGATCGTCTATATCAGATACCTGAAAAGTTTTTCTTGCCTGGGTTGCTTCTGACTTCTCTTTAGGAACAGGCATTTGAATTAAAACGTCCTTTCCTTCAGATATCCAAGATTTTATAAACTCTCTCAATTCCATGGTTATAAAGTCCCATGGAACATTATCTGTTTTTGTAATTGTAATAAAATTAGCAGCCATAAAGACATTCTGAACAAAGGGGAATTTGAACAACTCTTCGGCTAAAGGTGAAAATCCTTTCGATTCTGCTTGAGAAGAAAATTCTACCGAGTCCCCAGTTATCAATAAATACTTATTTGCAACAAATTTCATTGTTGTTGGATTCGGAGTCATTTCGGTATATACAGTAACTGGAACGTTCATTTCTTTTTTTTACAAAATTACGCAATAAAAAAATTATTCAGACCACATTCCTCCGCTCGAAAACTGAATAAAAGGTAAATCATTTCTTCTTTCATTTGAATTGAACACAGGTTGACCATCCTTATTTAATCGCGGATAGTGCGGTGTGTTATGAGGCGCCCATTTCGGAAGCCAACACAAATCATGAATAATCCTGTTTTGAAAAATATGCCGTACTTCTTCACTATCCATTCCAAACTTTATTCTAATCGGAAAAGTTCCCTGATCATATTGAACACCTCCGTAAATTATCCCTGCGCTAGTCTTTCCATAAGGTAATCTCGATAAATCCTTATACCCATTTTTACAAAATTCAGGTTTGTTTCGAAGCCATGGCGTTCCGCGAGATTCTCCCGTCCAAATGTTTAATCCAAATTGAAATCTCATAAGTTCTTTTCGTAAAGTCGTCACGAAATGTGCTGTTCTATACCTGTCTTCGGATTGACCACCAAAAACATCGTTTTCAAGATACACGGACCAATTATTAAGTGTAAGTCCAAAAGCACCTGAACGTTGTGAAGTCCCCTTTGTATCAAAGTACCACAAATAAGAGAAACCCAATGAATTTCTATAGGTTGAATTATTACTTAAATTGTTGATAATAGGATCTATTTCAATAGTTGGCCGTGTTTTACCACCCAAAATTGAAGCACCTAGAAAAATTCGTGAATCTAGAAAATGTAAACGCTTTCCATAAGAATTCAACACGTAAGATAACCTTCCTCCTGCTTGAAATTGGGAAAATGCTAATACATAGGTTGATTTGATTTCTAAACCGATTTCATTTTCATGTGAGCCGATATCCACCACAATTCCAACCTGTGTGGGTACACTTTCATTTAAATTCCATTGAGAATTTGCATTAAACGTGAATATTAGCAGAACCAATAAAATGCGCATCTATTTTTCGGTTCAATAATCATTCCGCTATTGATGAGCGATCTCTAATAAATCTAGTACCGTTTTAACAGGACTGAAAATTTCATTTGGAATTTCTACAAACAAGGTAATCCAATTTTCCATGGAACCATTCCAAAGTCCTGGTTGCTCAATAAATTGCACCTTCTTGCCCTTTTGAGATTTCTCAACCACAAAATAATGTTCCTCATTTCTGTACTTGCTCAAATCATATTTTTGCCCATTAATATTTTGAATGTCCAGAACCATAAAGACTGGATTGAAATGGGTACTTCGCAACATGAGCTGATGATTATGATTATCCGTAGCAATTTGCGCCTTTTCTACAATTTGTTTTTTTGGAATCCCGTCAACATCCACGTAGAAAGGGCCACCACCTGGTTGTCCTTCATTTTTCACCATACCACAAACCCTGATTGGTCTATTTGTGAGCGCTCCAATGTCCACAGAATAATTATTTATTTCTTCATCAGTGAATAGAAAAAACTTATTCGAAAGATTCTTTAGTTCTTCAAAATTGTTGTTTTCTACACAGGTTTTCAGCTGTTCCTTAACACTTAAAAGTAACCCCGCTAAGGTCTTAAAATAAGAGGTACTCTTGTCGGATTTAGTATATAGCTGAACATTGTCGATGTTTTTCACGAATATTAATTGCTCATCTATCTCTTGAAGATTTGGTAAAAGTGCCCCATGGCCAGAAGGACGTTTTATTTCCTTGGCACCATCATCTTTTACTAATTCAAATTCTTCAGTAAATACATAAGCGTCCGATTCCGGATTTTGAACAGAAAAATTAAGTTCAGCTTGTTCAAGTGCAATCCCTTCGAGTTGTTTTATAGAAGCCAATATTTCATTTTCAAATTTCGGTTGAATAGTAAAATGAAAGCGCATACTAGGATTGATACAAATACCTTGCAAGACGTGCTCTTGAAAAGGGTTCAAAACAAAAGGTGGCATTTGATGAAAAGGAATAAGTCCCTTTGGTAAGGCCCCGTAATTTAATCCGGATTCGCTCAATAAAAACGAAACAAATTCTGCCATATCTATGGTTAAATCCGCTACCTTCTGCTGAATTTCATGGGGTAATTTTTGAAAGAATGCAAAATTCCGCGCATTAGCCAAGAATCGTTCAACTTTTCCTCTGGTTTCTTCATTTGGTGATTGCAGGTAATCAAACAAGAACTCAAACATTCGAGAACCTGAACCTGATGCAGGCACAAACAAGGAACTTGAAAAATCACTCGTTTCAAATTTAGCCTCAAACGCTTGTTTTTCAGCCTCGCTTAAACGAATGATTCCATCTCCAATTTTACATGGACGAAGAAGAGACAAAACGGGATTTCCTTTTTTTAATTTGGAGCGTTGGGCTTCAATAATTTGTTCCTCCTTTGTCATACTTCTTTCCAATTAAGCGCTTTTTCGTTTATTTGTATCGTGAATTTACTCTACGAATTTATAAAATATAAATGGCAAGCAAAAGGAAGACATGGAATTCACTCTCCCTTTGTTTATGATTTCATTGAAAAGGTGCTAAAGCACAAGTTGAATTCTAAAGAGCTTCATCAAGCGAATGAATATCATAATTTTTTACAAAGATGTGATATTGAAATTGAGTTTAACGAATTTGGGGCCGGTTCAAAATCATTAAATAAAACACGACGTATAAAAGACATGTTCGCTTTGAGCAGTAGCAAAGGTAAATATGGTCAGTTGTTATATTCAATTGTAAAGCATTATAAGCCGGAAAAAATAGTAGAATTTGGAACATCTTTGGGAGTGGGAACTTTACACATGCATCTTGCTCACAAAAGCGCTGAAATTACAACTATTGAAGGATGTAATAATACACATGCATTTACCTTAAAAAACTTCCCATTAAACAATCCGAATGTGAATTTTATTTTAAGTTCATTTGAAGTATTTTGCGCACAAGAAGTCAAGAATTCTTATGATTTAATTTTTATTGATGGGCATCACGATGGAAAGTTTTTACTGCGATATTTGAGTCAATTAGATGAGCAAACACACGACAACACACTACTAATTTTGGACGATATTCGATGGAGTAAATCTATGTTCGATGCGTGGAAATCGCTTATTGCCGATAAAAAATACCACGTAAGTATTGATTTATTTCGAGTTGGTATTTTAGTCAAGAAACCTGATCAAGCCAAGGAGCATTTTATCCTACAGTACTGATTAATACGTTGCAGATAAATATTCCAACAAATTTTCATTTCCTTCCATGGTTGGAATTACAACATTGCTCTCGATTGTGCGCGTCATGAAATCTTCTTGTATATCGTCTGAAATCACTGACATCTCGGCTGCAACATATCCTGCCGGAACAGACATAGAAGCTTCATTTCTAACCGAAGTTTGAATTACATTAACTTTCATTGGTTTTACCTCTACTTCTGTCGGTGTCGACAATTCGGTTTTCTTTTCATCTTGTTTTATTGCTTTATTAATTTCTTCCTTTTTAAGCTCAGCTGTTAATGGTTGTGCTTCTTCTTTTTGAAAGCCTTGAGAAGGTGATAGCGCAAAGAAAATGAGAAATGCGAAAGCTAAAGATGTCCCAATTTGAAATCCTGGTTTGAACCAAATTGATTTCTGAGGAGGAAATAAGAAAAGGAGTAATCCTGCAAAAAAACTTGGTTGTGGATGAGTTTCTGCGAATAACTTATCGAGACTATTTTTAACGTTTTCACTTGGATAGGTTTCTTCTAACATTTCTTCCATTCCCAAATAAAGAAATTTCATCGACTCAAAATCCTCTTCAGTTTGAATCCATTCATGTAAGCTAGCTCTTTCAGAACTGCTCAACTCTACGAATTTTTTTGCCTTTACAATTTCAATTAATTCCTTTTCCATAATTATAATGTTAAGCTTGGATTAAATACTTTTAATTGTTCTGCTAATTGTTTAGTCGCATAAAAAAGTCTCGACTTAACTGTTCCTTCATTAAGTTCCATTACCTCTCCTATTTCCTTCATCGATAATCCTTCAAAATGTCTCAGAACGAATACTTCCTTATGTTTATCGTCTAATTGCGCTAAACTATGTTCAAACGCCTCCCTAAATTGTAAATCATACACCTCATTTAAGACATTAGAAGCTCCTTCAACTTGCTGTTTATCATCTATTCCATTGGACATGTTCTTGCGGACTTCCGCTTTCTTATATTCATTTTTACACATATTTCCTGCTACAGAAAATACCCAAGTGCGAAATGATTTCTGAGTATCAAAATAACCTGGATTTCGGATAATTTTAGCAAACAAATCGTGTAACATATCTTCCGCCTTTAATGTATCTCGCCAAAGCATTTTTTCGAAATAACCTTTTAAAATTCCCGCATAACGTTTGTACAGTTCATCAAAGGAATGTTTGTCTCCCTTCTGCAAAGCCTCCATAAGCGCTTCGTCAGTCCATTCGTTATATTTCCGGCGGAATAATTTCACTAATAGCCTTTTTTCTTTTGAAGCAAACCTGCTTTTTGTTTCACATATTGTATTTCACTTTCCATTTCGGCTTGTTTTTTCAGTTGACCGGTGTCCCGATAATAATTCAAAAGAAAAAACATAGATGGGAGATAATTGGCAGATAAAGTATTACTTGTTGGAGACGAATAACCTCTTAAGTTTTTCTTATTCAACTTTTCATTCCAACAATATTCAACTTCATTAAAAGTTCGTTCCGGAGAGGCTCTGTATTCAAAAACAATTCCAACGGGAGATAATTTCGGAACTAATGGCTCCAAATAAGGTCTTGGAATGGTCATGCTCAAAGCAATTTTTTTTGCCTCATTTTTTTCACAAAAGTCTTTCAAGTACGCAACATCAACTTTATCATTTGCAGGCAATTCATAACCCTTTTGTTTTAAAACTTCCCGGTAGGTTTCACTTTGTAAGAAGTCTAAAGAAACTATTGTAAGCTCATGGTCGCATGTCGCCGTATTATTGAGTTGGCTGAATGTAGCACTATAATTATCTATAAACCCATGAGTAATCAACGTACTGTTGCCACATGCCGATTGCACGATATCTTGACCGTATAATTGTATTTCAGGCGTCAGTATTTGCTGCGTTGCCATAGCATTCAAGTTCACTTTAGCTTCTGATGAATCTTCTAGAATTATGGCATTTGCAACCTTATATTTCAACACATCAGGATGATTAGGTGAAATCTTAGAAGCATTATCGATATATGAAGAACGTTTTACATCATAATTTCCTGCTTCGTAATAACTTATATTTGTTACTACAGAATTTGGATCAATGGTAATCATATCTTCTGTTAACTCATTGATTTGTGATTGTTGTTCCTCTGTAGGGGAACGCTGTGTAGACTGCGTTTTTGCTTTCTTATGAACCGAACTATAATTACTATATGTACTGTTCAATTGTGAAGATTTTTTTTCAGTGTTTTCTGACTTGCGTGTAGCTTGATCTTTGTTCTGTTTAGCTTTACTTATTTTTGCATCATTTTTAAATTGAACTGAATCAGTTACTAAAGGCTGTGACCATAAATACGTTGCGTTGCTATTATTAACTGAATTGAAAGTTCCATTCACCGATGGGACAGCATTATTTTGAAGCTCTGTTTTACTGTTTGATGGATTTTCATTTTGAGAAAACAAAAAGAAATTAATTGAGGAAATTAGAAAGAAAAAAAAGTATTTCATTGCCTTTTATTTTTCGTCGAGTACACACAACGTTAAAATTGGTTCAAAAAAGGTACCAAATAATTTTAATCAGAAGGTATTTATTAGAATAAAATGTAGTTTTGTCCGTTGTATTAGTCATGAAGATTTTTAAGCTTTTCTTTTCGATTATAATCATCATTGCCTTGTATTTTTCCAATACTGGTTGCAGCAAGAAGAATTTTTTCTCAAAAGACAACTTAACTTTTTCTGTCGACACATTAGTATTTGACACCGTTTTCACAACAATTGGATCGACAACTAAATCATTTAAAATCTATAATCCAGAGAGCAAAACCGTTCAAATAGATGAAGTTGAATTAATGGGTGGAGAGAATTCACCCTTTCGCATGAACCTAGATGGATTGATCGGTCACAACTTCAGTAATATTCGTATTGAAGGAAACGATAGTTTATTTGTATTTGTGGAGGTTACCCTTAATGTCAACAATCAGAATTCACCTTTAATTATAGAGGATTCTATTCGTTTTCAAACAAATGGAAAAGATCAATATGTAAAACTAGCTGTCTGGGGACAAGATGCATATTTTCATTACAAAGATTTGAACGAGGGAATTTGGCCCAACGATAAGCCTCATGTTATCTATGGTTACGCCGCCGTTGATTCTGCAAAGTCATTAACCATACAAGCGGGAACTCAAGTTCATTTGCATAAAAACTCCCTTCTATACGTCTACAAATCCACACTAAATATTCAAGGAACATTGGGAAATGAGGTTGTTTTTCAAGGCGACCGCTTAGAGCAGGATTATCAGGAAGTTACTGGACAATATTATGGCATTTATTTCCAACAAGCAAAGCCTTCTACCATCGATTATGCTATATTAAAAAATGGAACTTCTGGCGTTCATTTGTATTCTGAAGACCCGACAAATACAGGTTATACGCTAACAATGACCAATACAGTAATTCAAAATGAAGCGCGATATGGTGTTTTTATTTATTCTGGAGCCAAAGTAAAAGCGGAAAATTGTATTATTTCCAAAAATGGAACACATGCCTTGTTAGTTTTGGAAGGAGGAGATTTTAATTTTAATCATTGCAATTTGTTGGGATACGGTTCGTCTCAAAATCCAGCGGTTGGAATCAGTAACTTTTATACCAACTATCAAACAGCAACTACAAATGTTGGTTCAATTAATGAGGGTGTTTTGTATAATTGTGTGCTAACAGGAAATCTTGCTACTGAATTAGCTATTGATACCATTCAAATGTCAGGCGTGAACTTGAATTTTGATTTTAAAAATTGCTTGATAAAATCGGAAACTATTCAAACAGATGCTTTTTATCAGAATATTTTTTGGAATAATAACCCATTATTTACTGATCCAACAATTTATGACTTTTCATTTTCGATCAATTCAATTTTACATGGAAATGGTATCGCAAGCCCTGTAGTAACTGATATTCTTGGCAACCCCAGAAATAACCCTCCGGACATTGGGGCAATTGAGGTAAATTAAAAAAGGGATTGCAAACACAATCCCTTTCCTATAGTAAAAAGAACTTAAATTTAATTTTCCATCAACTTAATCAAGTTTAATGCACTTCCGGCCTTGAACCATTCAATTTGAGAAGCATTGTAGGTATGATTCAATAGAATATTCTCTTTAGTTCCATTCGAATGACAAATTTCTAGCGTCAATGATTTTTCAGGAGAAAAAGATGCTAAATCAACAAAGTTGAAGGTATCGTCTTCTTGAATTTTGTCATAGTCAGACTCATTAGCAAAAGTAAGCGCTAACATACCTTGTTTCTTCAAATTCGTTTCATGAATCCTAGCAAAGGATTTTACTAATACTGCTTTCACGCCAAGATGTCTTGGTTCCATTGCCGCATGTTCTCTTGAAGATCCTTCACCGTAATTATGATCTCCAACCACGATTGAAGAAACTCCAGCTGCTTTGTATGCACGTTGTGTAGCAGGCACTTCACCATAAGCACCCGTCAACTGATTTTTCACATCATTCGTTTTGTCGTTGAAGAAATTAACCGCACCTATCAACATATTATTTGAAATATTGTCGAGGTGACCGCGGTATTTAAGCCATGGACCTGCCATTGAAATGTGGTCAGTTGTACATTTACCCTTCACTTTAATTAAAAGTTTGGCATCTGTTATATTTTGTCCGTCCCAAGTTGGGAAATTATCCAATAGTTGAAGACGCGATGAATCCGCTGCTACTTTTACCTCAACATTGCTACCATCTTCCGCTGGCGCCTGATAACCATTATCCTCAACAGCAAAACCTTTTGTAGGTAATTCATCTCCAGCAGGAGCTGAAAGCTTTATCGCTTCACCTTTTTCATTAGTTAGCGTGTCTGTTATAGGATTAAAAGTCAAATCACCAGCAATAGCAAGTGCTGCGACCATTTCTGGAGAAGTCACAAAAGCATGCGTGTTTGGATTTCCATCTGCTCGTTTTGAAAAATTGCGATTAAATGAATGAACGATGGTATTTTTTTCTTGTTTTTCTGCACCTTCGCGATCCCATTGACCAATACATGGTCCACAAGCATTCGTGAAAATTTTGGTTCCCATTTTTTCAAAATCAGAAAGAATACCATCTCGATCTGCGGTATAACGTACTTGTTCAGATCCAGGGTTGATTCCAAATTCCGCCTTCGGTGTAATACCAGCAGCAACAGCTTGTTTAACAATAGAAGCTGCTCGAGCTAAGTCTTCGTATGAAGAGTTCGTACATGAACCGATTAACCCCCATTCTACTTTTGTTGGCCACTCATTGGCGGAAGCTTCTGCCTTCATTTTTGATACTGGAGTTCCTCTATCTGGCGTAAAAGGTCCGTTGATATGAGGTTCTAAATCAGATAAGTTTATTTCAATTAACTGATCGAAGTACTGGGAAGGGTTTTCGTAAACTTCTTTATCACCAGTTAGATGTTCAGCAATTGCGTCTGCTGCCGTAACAACCTCCTCTCTTCCAGTAGCTGCTAAATAACGACGCATTGACTCATCGTAACCAAAAGTAGAAGTTGTGGCACCAATTTCTGCACCCATATTACAAATTGTTCCTTTTCCGGTACAAGACAAAGAAACAGCACCTTCACCAAAATACTCAACAATCGCACCCGTTCCACCTTTAACCGTAAGAATATCCGCAACCTTAAGAATAACATCTTTTGCAGAAGTCCAACCGTTAAGTTTTCCCGTTAATTTAACGCCAACCAATTTTGGGAATTTAAGTTCCCATGCCATTCCAGCCATTACGTCTACAGCATCTGCACCACCAACACCAATGGCTACCATTCCTAAACCACCTGCATTTACGGTATGTGAATCAGTTCCAATCATCATTCCTCCCGGGAACGCATAATTTTCCAAAACTACTTGGTGAATAATTCCGGCTCCTGGCTTCCAAAATCCGATTCCATATTTATTCGAAATAGAAGATAAAAAATTAAATACTTCATTATTTTGATTGAGTGAGTCTTGTAAATCTTTGGTTGCGCCTACTCTTGCTTGAATGAGGTGATCGGCATGAACGGTTGAAGGGACGGCAACTCTCTTTTTTCCTGCTTGCATAAATTGAAGTAGCGCCATTTGTGCTGTTGCGTCCTGCATGGCCACTCGATCTGGAGCAAAATCAACATATGATTTTCCTCGTTCAAAAGCTTCTGAAGCATTACCATCCCACAAGTGGGCATAAAGAATTTTTTCTGAAAGCGTTAGTGGTCTTCCTACTGCTTTTCTTGCTGCCTCAATGCGTTCAGGGTACTTAGCATACACCTTTTTTATCATGTCTAAGTCGAATACCATGTGTAGTTTTTTTTTAATGTGTGTCGCGAATTTAAGCAATTTGAAGCTTTCAAAGAATTCTGTTGCAAACAATTTAATTTTTTTTATTCAACAAAATCTTGTAATTTGCTTCATCAAAAATTTAAATATGCGCTTGATTTTCATCATAATAAGTGTTGTTTTAATGAGCTTTTCTATTTTTAAAATAGAAAAAGGTATTGCCTCCTATTATGGTGATTCATTGAACGGAAGAAGAACTTATTCAGGAGAAATTTTCAATAATTCACTTATGACTGCAGCTCATAAAACATTACCAATGGGAACATATGTTAAAGTGACAAATTTGAAGAACGATTCCGTAGTCGTAGTAAAAATAAACGACCGTATGCCCAAAAGTAATCCAAGAGTAATCGATTTAAGCAAAGCAGCAGCAAAAAAACTTAACTTTGTACGCGCTGGATTAACAACTGTAACGGTCGAAACAATAGAGAAACCTGAATAGTACTCCCAGCGTTTAAGTAATGACAACGCTACCTATTTTCAAAAATTTAAAAATTATAGATCTTTCTACGGTGCTCGCAGGACCGTCAGTAGGTACTTTTTTTGCAGAACTAGGAGCACAAGTAATTAAGGTTGAGCATCCTGAAAATTCTGATGTTACAAGAAGTTGGAAGCTTCCATCAGAAAAGAAAGAAAACACCAGCGCTTATTTCGCATCCGTAAATTACGGTAAATCCTATGAAAGACTTGACCTTTCTCAGGTAAAAGATCACGAAATTTTTATGTCATTCATTGAAGAAAGTGACCTTTTAATCATGAATTTTAAACCGGGCGATCAGCACAAGTTAAAAATTAGTGATGAGGAACTTTGGAAAGCAAATCCAAGACTGATAATAGGAAAAATTTCGGGTTTTGGAAATGACAGCGATCGCGTAGCATATGATTTAATTCTTCAAGCAGAAACTGGTTTTATGTCCATGAATGGCGACGCCGATACTCAACCAACTAAAATGCCCGTTGCCTTTATTGATATCCTTGCTGCACATCATTTAAAAGAGGGTTTGCTATTGGCATTAATGGATAGAATGAATTCTAATCAAGGAAGTTGTGTGGAGGTTTCACTCTACGATGCTGCATTGTGCAGTTTAGCCAATCAAGCTTCAAATTATTTGATGACAGGGGTTATTCCAAAAAGAATGGGGAGTTTACATCCGAATATTGCACCTTACGGTGAAATTTTCACAACAAAAGATTCTGTTCAATTCACACTTGCCATTGGTTCTGACCTACATTTTAGTAAGTTATTGGCCATACTAAATCTCTCAAAACTTCAAGACGACGATCGATTTTCAACAAATCAATCTAGGGTGAAAAACCGAGAAGAACTTGGAGCATATATCGCAGAAAAACTAAATAACCTCGAATCAAAGGTTCTTTTCGAGACTTTACGTTCTGAAAAAATACCGTATGGCGAAATTAAAAGTCTTGACAAGGTATTTTCGGACAGAAATGCGCAAGAACTTATTCGAGAAGATCAGCTCACGAATATCATTGGTAAAAGAATGACTTCAATTGCTTTTAAATGGAAAAAATAATCCGACAACCAACAACTACAGATGAATGGAAAGCATACTTTGATTTGCGCTATCGCATTTTAAGGGCACCTTGGAATCAGCCGCCTGGAAGTGAGAAAAACGAGGGAGATCAATCTGCTGAGCATGCTGCTTATTTCCTAAATGGAGAAATATTAGGAGTTGGGAGATTGGATTTATTCGAAAATGAATACGGCCAAGTCCGATTTATGGCTGTGGAAAACAATTACCAAGGATGCGGAATTGGCAAATCAATTGTTCAGTACCTGGAAGATTTAAGTTTAGCTAGAGGTGATAAGGGTATGGTTTTGCACGCAAGAGAGAATGCACTTGAATTTTACAACAAACTTGGGTATTCTTTGGTGGAAAAATCTCACTTGCTATTTGGAGAAATTCAGCATTATTTAATGAGTAAAGATTATGTCTGCAGAAAATGAATTTGTTCTTTCTGAATTTTACAAAATAATTACACCGAACAAAGTTGAAATGTTCGATCGAATAGCAGCCAACAGGACTAATCACATTACTGTTGCACTCGAAAATATTTACCAAGAACATAATGCCTCTGCCGTGATTCGCACATGTGATTGTTTTGGAATTCAAAATCTGCATGTAATTGAAAAAGAACATCAATATGCACTTAAACGAGATATTGCCCTTGGCGCTGGTAGGTGGGTAGATTTGAAAAATTACAACATAGGTGAAAATCCATCAACAGATTGTATTCAGACATTAAAAAATAAAGGGTATAAAATTGTTTCAACTAGTCCTCACAGTAAAGTTAGCATCGATGATTTGCCATTATCACAACCTGTTGCTCTGTTCTTTGGCACAGAAAGAAGAGGTCTTTCATCAGAGATACTTTCACAATCCGACATTACTGTCTCCATTCCTATGTATGGATTCACAGAAAGTTTTAATATTTCAGTTTCTGTAGCTATCGCTCTCAACACGTTACGCAGACGACTTGAAATTAGTGAATTTCCTTGGAAACTATCTACAGAAGAACAAACAATCTTAAAAATTAAATGGTGTAGAAAAATATTAAATGGAGGCGAACTAATTGAAAAACAATTTAGGCAACATTTTTTAGAAAAAGAATTATAACTTTGCTGTTATAAACACAACTAGTTCACAGCATTATGGGAAAAGGAGACAAAAAGACTGCAAAAGGAAAAAGAACAATGGGTTCTTACGGTAATTCTAGAAAAAGAAAAAGTGACAAACCTGTTATAATCGTTAAAGCAAAAAAAGAAAAGAAAGTTGAAGCAGCTGCAACTGAAAAGAAACCGGCCGCCAAGACTGCAACAAAAACAACAGCCAAGACAGCAGAAAAAAAACCAAGCACGAAAAAATCAACAAAGAAAGAAGCATAAAGTAAAGCCGTCTGATGACGGCTTTTTTTATGAACAAAATGAATTAGAAATTCACATTTGAGAATAGGTATAAAATGTAATTTGCAAATTTGTTAAACAAAGAAAAATAATGAAACATAATTTTGGTGCTGGACCATGTATTTTGCCGCAAGAGGTCTTTAAACAAGCTGCGGATTCCGTTTTAGATTTTAACGGTTTATCCATTTTGGAAGTCTCTCACAGACACAAGGATTTTGTTGCTGTCATGGACGAAGCAATCGATTTAGTCAAAAAAGCATTAAATGTTCCCTCTGGATATTCCGTTTGCTATCTTCAAGGGGGTGCAACACTTGGATTCACCATTGTTGCATTAAATATGATGCGTGAAAAGAAAAGGGCAGGATATATTAACACTGGAACTTGGGCCTCTGGCGCCATAAAAGAAGCAAAGAAAGTTGGGATTGATGTGAATGTATTTGCTTCTTCAGAGGATAGAAATTTTACGTATATTCCAAAAGATTACACTATTCCTAATGAGGTAGATTACATACATTTCACTTCCAATAATACCATTTACGGAACGCAATTTAAAACATTTCCAAAAACTAATTTACCGTTGATTTGCGATATGTCTTCAGATATTTTTTCTAAAGAAATAAATGTTGGTGACTTTGATATTATCTATGCTGGCGCACAGAAAAACCTAGGCCCAGCTGGCGCAACACTTTATATTGTAAAAGACGAGGTTTTAGGTAAAAGTAGTTCCACATTTATGCCTACCTATTTGGATCTGAAACAACAAATCGAAAAGGAGTCCATGTTAAATACTCCACCTGTTTTTTCGGTTTATGTTGCCATGCTCAACTTGAGAAATTTAATTGAAACCGGTGGTGTGAGTGCCATGCAAGCAAAAAATGAAGCAAAAGCAAATCTTTTGTATGAAGAAATAGACAGAAATTCTTTGTTTCGAGGTTGTGTAGAGACTGAAGATAGATCTAACATGAATGTTACCTTTTTATTGAACGATGAAAGCAAAGCACAACAATTTGAAACGCTTTGGAAGAACGCAGGAATTGTGGGACTTCCAGGACATCGTTCTGTTGGTGGATATAGAGCATCCATTTATAATGCTCTGCCTTTAACGAGCGTGCAGGTACTGGTTGACGTGATGAAAGAATTTGAACGTACTTATTAATAAGATAATGAAAATATTAGCAAACGACGGAATATCAACCCTTGGAAAAGAACTGTTAGAGAAAGCAGGATTTGAGGTTATTACAGAAAAAGTTGCACAAGAAAATTTGGCTGATGCTGTTAATCAGCAAGAAATTGACATGATCTTGGTAAGAAGTGCTACTACGGTGCGAAAAGAAGTCATTGACGCTTGTCCGAGAATTAAATTGATTGGTCGTGGAGGTGTAGGAATGGATAATATTGACGTTTCTTATGCCCGAGAAAAGGGAATTACCGTTATAAATACGCCAGCCTCCTCCTCACAATCTGTTGCAGAATTAGTGATGGGACATTTATTTTCAATGAGTAGATTTCTGAATGATTCATATAAAAACATGAGCACAGGTGATTTTTCGACATTGAAAAAGAATTATGCAAAGGGAATAGAATTAAGAGGTAAAACAATCGGTATTGTTGGGTTTGGAAGAATTGGTCAAAGTCTGGCGTCTTATGCCTATGGCGTTGGAATGAACGTTATCGCTATTGATCAGCATGAATACATTGCGGAAATACCTGTAAATGTTGGAAATCAGACGATAACCATTTCTTGCAAAACCCGAACAAATTTATCAGACGAACTACATCATATGGATTTTATTTCATTACATGTCCCAAAGCAATCTGATGGAAGCGCGGTTATAGCTGCGAAAGAATTCGACAAAATGAAGAAAGGATCCATTTTGGTCAACGCAGCACGCGGTGGCGTTATCAATGAAGATGACTTGCTTACAGCTCTTGAAAACGGAAAAATTGCAGGTTGCGCACTAGACGTTTTTGAAAATGAACCCAACCCGAGAAAAGATTTATTAAATCACCCAAAAATTGCGTGTACACCACATATCGGGGCGGCAACTGTTGAAGCACAAGACAGAATAGGAGAAGAATTAGCTTCTCTTATTATAAAGGAATTCGGGACAAAATAACGTGCGAATTATTTAATAATCTCGATTTTATCGATAGAATCGCCTTGTCTTATTTCATCCAATACGTCAAGTCCTTCTATGACCTTTCCAAAACATGTGTGATTTCTGTCTAAATGCGCCGTGTTTCTTCTCGAATGACAAACAAAAAACTGAGAACCTCCTGTATTTCTTCCTGCATGGGCCATTGAAAGCACTCCGCGGTCGTGGTATTGATTCTCACCTGTCAATTCGCAATCGATTTTATAACCTGGCCCTCCAGTTCCTGGCATACCATTGGCACCTTCTCTAGAATTTGGACAGCCTCCTTGTATGACGAAATCAGATAAAACCCTATGCCATTTAAGCCCATCATAAAATCCTGATTCAGCAAGTTTAACAAAATTAGCAACAGTTTTTGGTGCATCTTGGTCGTAAAACTCAACCTTCATTTCTCCTTTGTTCGTATAGATAATACCCGTCATTTATTTTTTTTGTGCAAAAGTAACGAAAGTTTAATTTCACACTCAATTCAAGTTTTAAACAATACTACATGTGTAAATCTGTTGAAAACTTCGTTGAAAACCAATTGACAGTTAAAATTTTATAGGCGAAACGCTTTTCTAAATTTGTAAGGTAGGGAATTTTTAACACCATCGATCATGTTTAGCACACTTATAAAACGAAAACTATCTGACAATCAAGTAGCTAACGTTTTCATTAACGCGATTTTTGAAAGCGTAGACAATGGTTTTCAAGAGGTTGCTCGCCTCATTAACGAAGACCCTGCTTTTATTACATCGCCTTGTATCTCTGAAACTGATAACGGAGAATTCGGTATGATTGTAATCGTGGGAAATCTCTCTTTTTTGGAAAGTACTTTTGAGGCTGAACAAGCGGAAAGAGTAGAGAATTTAATTTTCGAAAAGTTAGCAAAAATATATCAGCTTGAATTAGGTGCTTTTAAAGCTTTAGTGAGAGATTACCAAAACTTTATAATGCGCGTGAATCATCCTTCAAAAAACTGGATTTACGGAATGTCAAAAGCAGTATTTCATAAATATAAATTGGCAGAATTTCAAGATGAATATTTCAAAAGAATGCAAGCGCCGAATCCATTGTTCTTAAAGCGTATGGATGAAGTAATGGGTAATTTCATTTGGAACTGGGATGCCTTCTTTAAAAAGTATAGACTTTAATAGTTATAAATTGAATGTAAATGGGAGTTAGCTGTCTAACTCCCATTTTTTATTGATTATATTTTACTAAACCTCTTCTTCAGCTAAAACCGGTTTGCGGAAAACTATTTTTCCATCAAAGACATCCATTACAATTTTCTTAGAATCATTTATTTTCCCGCTTAACAGTGCCTTTGACAATTCATTGAGCACTTCTCTCTGAATGACACGCTTTACTGGTCTCGCTCCAAAAAATGGATCAAATCCTATTGTAGCAATGTGTTCAAAAGCATCTTCGGTGACATGAAGCAAAATTTCTTTCTTCAATAGTTTATCTTTTAATTCCTTTAATTGAATATTCACGATCTCTTTAACATTCGATTTCGACAAAGGTCTAAACATAATGAGTTCGTCAATTCGGTTCAAAAATTCAGGTCTTATTGTTTGTTTCAATAATTCCGTGATCTCAAATTTTGCCTTTTCAGCTGTGTTTTCAATTTCAGAAGGTTTGCAATTTTCAAATCTCTCATGAATTAAAGAAGATCCAAGATTCGAGGTCATTATAATAATTGTATTTTTAAAATTCACCACTCTTCCTTTATTATCTGTCAATCTTCCATCATCCAGCACTTGCAACAACACGTTGAAAACATCAGGGTGTGCCTTTTCAATTTCATCTAATAATATAATTGAGAAAGGTTTTCTTCGAACAGCTTCAGTTAATTGACCACCCTCTTCATAACCCACATATCCTGGAGGTGCTCCTACTAGTCGACTTACCGCATGTTTCTCCTGATATTCCGACATGTCGATTCTTGTCATAGCTTGTTCATCGTTAAACAAAAATTCTGCTAATGCTTTCGCCAACTCTGTTTTTCCAACACCTGTGGTCCCAAGAAATATAAAAGAGCCAATAGGTTTTTTAGCATCTTGCAATCCAGCTCTAGATCTTCTCACGGCATCCGACAAAGCAACAATAGCCTCTTCCTGACCAACTACACGCTTTTTCAATTCATCTTCTAACCGTAGTAATTTAGAGATTTCACTTTCTACCATTTTCGTAACGGGAATACCTGTCCATTTAGAAACAACTTCAGCAATTTCATCGGAATCCACCTCTTCTTTAATCATTTTAGAAGTAGATTGTGCACGAATAAGGTCTTGTTTTAAGGTTTCGAGTTTATCTTCTGTTTGTTTAATTTTTCCATACCTAATCTCAGCAACTTTCCCATAATCTCCATGTCGCTCAGCAATCTCCGCTTCGTATTTTAGTTGCTCGATTTCTTCTTTTGATTTTTGAATAGCATCAACTATATCTCTCTCCGCTTGCCATTTAGAATGAAAAGCATTTCGTTGCTCCGATAAATTAGCCAATTCGCGCTCCACTTGCTCGATTTTTTTTCTGTCATTTTCTCGCTTTATGGCCTCACGTTCTATTTCCAATTGCATGATTTTACGTTCAATTTCATCTAATTCTTCCGGTTTAGAGTTTATTTCCATTCTCAATTTTGAGGCTGCTTCATCAATCAAATCAATCGCCTTGTCTGGCAAATGTCTATCCGAAATATAGCGTTGAGAAAGTTCTACCGCCGCAATTATTGCTGCATCTTTAATTAATACCTTGTGGTGATTCTCGTATTTATCTTTAATCCCACGCAAAATTGAAATTGCATCTTCTGCATTTGGTTCATCGACCAATACAGTTTGAAATCTTCGCACCAATGCTTTATCTTTTTCAAAATACTTTTGATATTCATTCAACGTAGTAGCGCCAACCGCCCTTAATTCCCCTCTTGCCAGAGCAGGTTTCAGAATATTTGCTGCATCCATTGCACCTTCGCCGCCGCCTCCAGCGCCTACCAACGTATGAATTTCGTCGATAAATAAAATGATTTCGCCATCAGCCTGAATTACTTCTTTAACAACAGACTTCAAGCGTTCTTCAAACTCACCCTTATATTTGGCCCCAGCCACAAGTGCCCCCATATCAAGTGAAAAAACTATTTTCGACTTCAGATTTTCTGGAACATCACCAGAAACAATTCGATGAGCTAACCCTTCTGCTATTGCCGTTTTTCCAACACCTGGCTCACCGATTAAAATTGGATTGTTTTTGGTTCTCCTTGTTAAAATTTGAAGTACCCTCCTGATTTCATCATCTCGACCTATAACTGGGTCTAACTTCCCGGATTCAGCAAGCTCATTTAGATTTTTTGCAAATTTTCCCAAGGCCTGATAAGTACTTTCATGACTTGCGGACTGAACTTTTTCACCTTTTCTAGTTTCCATAATAAGTTGTTTTAATTTACCCTTCTCGACATTCGAATCAGAGAGAAGTCTACCAATTGTATCTTTAGCCTCGACCAACGCCATAAATAACACATCTATTGAAACATATTCATCACCCAAAGATTTCGAAATACTAAAAGACTGCTGAAAGACCCCATTAAGCGCTTGTGAAGCATACAATTGTCCGCCAGTCACTTTTGGATAAGCTTCAATAATCTTTCCTGTTGCGGATTGCAATACACCCGTATTAATTCCCATTTTCGATAACAAATAAGGAGTAACGTCTTGATCCTTGTTTAGAATCGCGAACAGTAAATGACCGGTGTCGATTGTTGGATTACCTTTTTCTATGGCAAGTTCTTGAGCATAAGAAATTACCTCTTGACTTTTTAATGTGAATTTTGAAATATCCATGTTGTAAAATTTATCTCCTCATTTCAAATCTTAAACCAAGCGGAAAGGCGCGATAAAAACAAGTCAAAATGACACTTTTTTAAACGAATAGCTGTCATTTTTTCCGTTATTATGCACTTTGTTTTTAGGATTTGAAACCTCTTTTTAAATAATTCGTAATACGTTGTCAACAACAAACAACATGAAAAAGATATTTTTAAAATTGTCGTTAATTGCGTTGATACTAGCGCCGACGAAAATTGTGCTCGCGGATGATGGGGAAACCATTAAAATTCAACAGCACCAGAACAAAGTTAAATTTGTGGTGGTTCAAAAAGGAAAAACATTTTATGAACTTTCTAAAGAAACTGGAATTTCAATGTCCTTACTGAGGAAATACAATGAATTTCATCCGAAAAAAGATATTCTTGAACAAGGAGAGATTCTTTTTATCGAGCCGAAAAAAAATAAATCTAAATCGAATAAACAACACATCGTTAATCAACACACCACCCTTCGGGAAATAGCACAAAAAGAAGCTATTAAACTAGCAGCTTTAATGAGGCTTAACCCAAACTATTCTCCTGACGAAGAACTTTCTAAAGGAGTGAAAATATTCCTTCAATAAGACCCTGAACAAGTCGAAGGAATTGTTTGTTGTTGTTTGTTTAAGAAAGTCCCTCCTCGGGACTTTTTTCTTTTTTACTATGTGGTAAAAAAGTACTAAATTCGAAAATCAAATGAAGCCTCTCTTTCTCATTCTTTTCATATTATTTTTGGTCAATTCCAAAGAAATCAAAGCTCACCCCTATTTTTTTGCGTTTGCGGAAGTGGAATATAACGAATTGAATCAATCCCTAGAGGCTACCATTATAGCTTCTGCCCACGATGTTGAAAGCGTTTTAAAAGAAAATAAAATCATTTCAACCTCCCTGGATGAGGCTCAAAAAAATAAAAACGAATACATCGCAATCAATGCTTTTCTAAATAGACACTTTTGCATTCACTCAGCGGATTCTCTTTCTTTAGCTGCCTTGGATTCTGCATTACCACTGCAACTTGAATTTATTTTAGATGGCTTTGAAGTTTTGCTGAATGGTGATGTTGAATTCTTTCTATCCACAAAAATTGCTAAACCAACAAAGCAATTTTATGTGAAGTTCGATTTATTAATGGACAAGTTCCCTGATCAGCAAAATAAATTAACTATTCGTTTCCGTTCTAAAAAAAATACCTACAACTTTTTAAATGCAACTAAAACTCAATTTATAAAACTAGAAATCTAAAATAAGTTAAGATGATAAAATCGATTATTTCTAACATCAATAAAAAAAATGACAAACAATAAATCACATATGAAAAAAATTCTCTTCTTCTTTATTTTAATTAGCATTAATTCATCTTTTTCACAAAAGAAATTTGCGCAATTGGATCATGAATTACCAACTGCAAATGAGTACCGAACAGCATCTGGTGCTCCGGGACATAAGTATTACCAGCAGAAAGCCGACTACAAAATGTCAATTGTTATTGACGATAAAACTCAAAAATTATCCGGCAATGAAGTGATTACATACACCAACAATTCTCCCGATAAGTTAACCTACTTATGGCTACAACTCGATCAAAACCTGTTTGCTGATACATCTGATTCTAAAAAAATTGAAATAGAGAAAATGGAAGATTTTAAATCGGCTGGAGATATTCGCAAGAAAATGTTCTACTACGATGGCGGGTTTAAAATTGAATCAATAACGACAATTGGAGGTCAAAAAATGAAGTATTTTGTAAATAAAACAATGATGCGCATTGACTTAGACAAACCCTTACTTACTGGAACCTCTATCTCTTTTCAAATCAAGTGGTGGTATAATATTAACGACAGAATGGCTGTAGGTGGTCGATCTGGTTATGAGTATTTTGAGAAAGATGACAATTACCTTTATACTGTAGCTCAATTCTTCCCTCGAATGTGTGTGTACAACGATGTTACGGGTTGGCAAAACAAGCAGTTTTTAGGTCGTGGTGAATTTACACTTCCTTTCGGAGATTATGAAGTCTCTATAACAGTTCCTGCCGATCATATTGTGGGAGCCACAGGTGAATGTCAAAATTACCGTACAGTTTTGACTGCTGAACAATTGAAGCGTTATGAATTAGCGAAAAAATCAACCCAACCGGTGCTCATTGTAACTCAGTCAGATGCTGAAAAAGCAGAAAAGGAAAAATCCAGTAAAACCAAAACTTGGGTGTACAAAGCCTACAATGTGCGAGATTTTGCTTTTGCAACGAGTCGTAAATTTATTTGGGATGCACAAATTCAACCTATTGGAAGTAAAAATGTAATGTGCATGTCCTATTACCCCAAGGAAGGAAATCCATTATGGGAAAGGTATTCAACAAAATTAGTTGCGCACACTATAAAAACCTATTCAAAATTTACAACGGATTACACTTATCCTGTAGCCATTTCTGTTCATTCTAAATGGATTGGAATGGAATATCCGATGATTTGTTTCAATGGTGGACGTCCGGAACCAGATGGAACCTATTCGGAAGGAGAAAAATATGGTATGTGGGGAGTAATCATTCATGAAGTTGGACATAATTTTTTTCCAATGATTATCAATTCAGATGAGCGCCAATGGACGTGGATGGACGAAGGTTTAAATACTTTTGTTCAATACCTCACCGAACAAGAATGGGAAAGAGGATACCCATCGAGACGCGGACCAGCGCACATGATTGCTGATTACATGCGTGGTGATAAAAAATTCATTTCACCGATTATGACTAATTCTGAATCCATTTTTCAATTTGGAAATAACGCATACGGTAAACCTGCCACAGCTCTAAATATTCTGAGAGAAACCGTGATGGGAAGAGAATTATTTGACTTTGCATTTAAGACGTATTGTGAACGTTGGAAATTTAAGCACCCAACACCTGCTGATTTTTTTAGAACGATGGAAGATGCCTCTGCGGTAGATTTAGATTGGTTTTGGAGAGGTTGGTTTTACGGAACAGATAACGTTGATATAGCCATTGACGACGTTAAGTGGTTTCAATTAAACACTCAAAATCCCGATGTGGAGAAATCTTTTTTGAAAGATCAAAAAATCAAATCTGATGTTCATATAGGCGTGGAACGAAATAAAAAAGAAATCAAAGAAACCATAAATGAAAAAGATGCTAACATTGACGATTTCTATGCGAAACGGGACATTTATAAAGTTGATGCGCTGGACCGAAAAGAATATGAAGAATTTAAATCGAAACTAGACGCTAAGGATTTGGATTTATTAAATGCTAACAAACAGTTTTATGAAATTCAATTCAGTAATGTTGGAGGACTTGTTATGCCTTTAATTCTGGAATTCACTTTCATCAATGGTAAAAAAGAAGTGATTCGTATTCCTGCTGAAATTTGGAGACAATACGAGGACAAAGTGAGTAAAGTGTTCATTTTTGATCAGGAGGTAACATCTGTCAGATTAGATCCATTTTTAGAAACCGCGGATACAGATTTAGACAATAACAGCTGGCCAAAAAAAGAAATTCCAAGCAGGTACCAGCTATTTAAACAACAACAAAGCAGGGAAAATCCTATGCAGAGAGATAAGAGGATGAATAATGGAAATTGATCTAATTTATTAAGCAACTATATTCAACTTAAGACGTCTAACTAAATAATATTTTATTTATGAAAAAAATGATTTTCAGTTTATCGTTTTTTATGTACTTCGTAACCTCGTATTCTCAAAATAAGATAGTTAGTAATTCAAACGAAAGGAACGAGTTTGACGGCACATATCAAATTGAAATTCACAATGTTCGACTTCAACCAAATATTCCAGGAAATATTTTGGAAATTGTGGCGACCAACAGAAGCGAAAATGAAACTATTTTTTATCCATTGGATCAAAACATTAGAATTCGAATTCCTTCAAGAAATGAAATTACAGATCCGAATTTCCAAAAATTAGAATTAATTAAATATTTCTAAATGAAGTTTTTACAGTTATTAGTTCTTTCAATTTGTGCGGGTTCTTTTGCTTTTGGACAAGTTGCCAACGACAACTGTACTACCGCGCAAGCTATTACTATTCCTTCTTCTGGTAATGTCTGCGTAACGTCTACGACCGTCAATGCCATTAGTGATAATTTCACAAGTACTTGCGATACTGGAACTCCAGGAAACGAAGTCTGGTTTACTTTCATTGCAACGGGAAGTCAAAATACTGTAACAGTAACGCCAACAGGCAGTCCTGCCATTCAACAAGCAATTGTTGCATTGGATGGAACGGGATGTGCCGATAATGCTTTCAATATTTGTAACGGCTCCACAACCAATAACGGTTCAGCCACGGCTACTTGGACATTTACGCCAGGAACCCAAGTTTGGATTTCTGTAGAAAGCAACAATGGCACACAAGGTAGTTTTCAATTGTGTATTACATCAACGACACCCCCTCCAACTCCAGGCAGCTCTTGTTCTACTGCAACTCCTTTGTGTAATTTAAATAATTTTACACTAAATCCATTTCCGGGAAATAACAACGGTTTCATACCTCAATGTTTCTTAAATACAGCATTACAACAACCTGTATTTTATCAATTTACAGTAGGACAAACAGGAATATTAGCTTGGACAGCCGACGTGCAGGGTACAGCTGAATATGATTGGGCACTATACAATATTACCGGGGGTTGCCCCTCAAATAGTACAACCCCAGTTGCTTGTAACTATAATTTTGCAAACGGAAATAGTAATATTATTGGTATGCAAGCAGGACCGGGAACTTGTAGTGGAGAATTTTGTGACCCAGTAACGGTAACAGCTGGCCAAACCTATATGCTTATTATTGATAATTTTTCAAATAATAGCGCTGGATTTATTATGAGTTTTGCCGGGAGTACATTCTTAATGGCGCCAACAGCTCAGTTTACAGTTAATCCCACAACTGCATGTGGATCAGCGAATGTAACAATAACTAATTCGTCTGTTTCAGCTACTTCATACAATTGGAATTTTGGAAATGGAAATACCAGTACCTTACAAAACCCTCCCGCTCAGACTTATTCCACTCCAGGAACTTATTTAATTTCATTAACCGCAACCTCTTCTGCCGGATGTACAAATACTACATCTCAATCGGTTACTGTAAATGCTAATCACACCATCACTGCAGGATCAAATCAAACAGTATGTGTGGGATCTCCGCTCACATCCATTACCATGACACTAGGTGGTGGTGCTATAGGAGCAACTTCAGCAGGATTACCTCCAGGCGTAACTTCAAATGTATCTGCAGGGGTCGTAACACTCAGTGGTACCCCAACTACTGCAGGAACTTATAATTATACAATCACAACTACCGGAAATGCCTGTACTGTAGCAACTGCAACCGGAACAATTACCGTAATATCTATTCCAACCCCAACGATTACAACTGTACCACCAACTTGTTCTGCGGCTGGATCGGCAACAGTTAGTAATTACGATGCAACACTAACTTATACTTTTACACCAACCGGACCAACAGTTGGAGCTGGTGGAGCAATTTCAGGAATGACAACTGGAACAAATTATACACTCATTGCTGGAAATGGAACATGTAACTCCATTGCAAGTACTCAATTTAACATTGCGGCTCAACTTACCACTCCAGCCACTCCAACGATTACCGTTATTCCACCGACTTGTTCTGCAAACGGTTCTGCTTCTATAACAAATTACGATGTAACATTAACCTATACCTTCACTCCCTCTGGTCCAACAGTAGGAGCTGGCGGAGCAATTTCAGGAATGACTGCAGGGACAAATTATACTGTTACTGCTGGAAATGGTTCATGTACCTCTGCTCCGAGTGCCTCTTTTAGTATTGCGGCTCAATTAACAACGCCTGCAGTACCAACAATTACTACAACACCTGCAACTTGTTCAAGTAACGGTACAGCAACAATTTCAAATTACAATGCTTCTCTGACTTACACCTTTACACCGACTGGACCAACAGCAGGTGCAGGTGGAGCAATTTCAGGAATGTCTGTTGGTACTAACTACACAGTAATTGCCGGAAATGGATCGTGTAGCTCAGCAGCGAGTGCTTCGTTCAGTATTGCAGCTCAATTAGCAACACCGGCTGTTCCTACAACCTCAGTTGTTGCACCTACTTGTTCTGCAAACGGTTCAGCTTCCATATCTAATTACGATGGAACATTAACCTATACCTTCACTCCCTCTGGTCCAACAGTAGGAGCTGGCGGAACAATTTCAGGAATGACTGCAGGGACAAATTATACTGTTACTGCTGGAAATGGTTCATGTACCTCTGCTCCGAGTGCCTCTTTTAGTATTGCTGCTCAATTAACAACGCCTGCGGTACCAACGATTACTACAACACCTGCAACCTGTTCAAGTAACGGTACAGCAACAATAACGAATTACAATGCTTCTTTGACTTATACCTTCACTCCATCGGGGCCAACGGCTGGTGCAGGGGGAGTTATTTCAGGAATGACCGTTGGGACTAGCTATACAGTAATTGCTGGAAATGGATCATGTAACTCAGCAGCGAGTGCTTCGTTCAGTATTGCAGCTCAATTAGCAACACCGACTGTTCCTATAACCTCAGTTGTTCCACCTACGTGTTCTGCAAACGGTTCTGCTTCTATAACAAATTACGATGTAACATTAACCTATACCTTCACTCCCTCTGGTCCAACAGTAGGAGCTGGCGGAGCAATTTCAGGAATGACTGCAGGGACAAATTATACTGTTACTGCTGGAAATGGTTCATGTACCTCTGCTCCGAGTGCCTCTTTTAGTATTGCGGCTCAATTAACAACGCCTGCAGTACCAACAATTACTACAACACCTGCAACCTGTTCAAGTAATGGTACAGCAACAATAACGAATTACAATGCTGCTCTGACATATACCTTTTCGCCAACAGGTCCAACAGCTGGTGCAGGGGGAGTAATTTCAGGTATGACAGCTGGAACCAGCTATACTGTAACTGCCGGAAATGGATCGTGTACATCAGCTCCAAGTAGTTCATTCAGTATACAAGCACCAATTCCATTCCCATCAATTCCAATTCAAGTTGACAATCCGAATGGATGTGCACCGCATACTGCTACCTTATCTGCAACGAATCTACCAGGAATTGAATATCAATGGACTGCAAATGGTACCAATATAGGAAATGGCGTTTCGTTAACCTCCGTTTTTAATCAATCAGGATGTTATACAATACAATTAACCGCAACTAATTCTCAAGGCTGTACTTCAACTACGATAGAATCAAATTTTGTATGTGTAGAAGCCGACCCAATTGCTAGTTTTACAGCAAATCCATCAATATTTACGAGTAACTCCGAGACTGTAAATTTCACTAATAACTCTCAAGGCGCGGTGAATTATAGTTGGGATTTTGGAGATAACACAAATTCGACAGAAGAATCCACCTCACACTTTTATTCTAACTTACAAGGAGGTGTTGTTGTAACTTTAACAGCTGTTTCTGCATTGGGTTGTTCGGACCAAACAAGTATTACTATTAATTTTCAAGAGCAGACGATTTTCTATGTGCCTAACTCGTTCACACCTGATCAAGACGAATACAATCAAACTTGGGGACCTGTATTCACACAAGGCTTTGATCCATTTAATTTTGATTTGTACGTATTTAATCGATGGGGAGAAGTGATTTGGGAAAGTCACGATGCATCTAAAAGATGGGATGGTACCTATGGAAGTAAAGGAACAAAATGTCCTGATGGAGTTTATACCTGGAAAATCGGTTACAAGCCAAAAGAAACGGACGAAAAAGTTGTGGTAACAGGACACATTAACCTGATACGCTAAGCTACTTCTTTCTGAAAAACAATTTTAAAGGCACTCCCTCAAAATTAAACTTTTCTCTTAATCTATTCTCCAAAAATCGTTTATAGGAATCTGGAATGTATTGAGGTAGATTACAATAGAAGGCGAAAGTTGGTGCATGCGTGGGCAGCATTTGAACAAACTTTATTCGAATATACTTACCTTTCATCGCTGGAGGAGGTGTTGCATTAATTATATCCAACATCACATCA
Organism: uncultured Lishizhenia sp.; assembly: GCA_964562965.1. Taxonomy (GTDB): domain Bacteria; phylum Bacteroidota; class Bacteroidia; order Flavobacteriales_D; family Crocinitomicaceae; genus UBA952. The sequence goes on along the minus strand of CAZLVX010000010.1, from coordinate 2,779 downwards.
TTTAACTCTTTCGTTGGAATTTTCCTAACCCTATTTTCAAAAACTTCCATTGATTTTTCTAAAGCTTTATGAATTCTTTGCTTTGAAAGTGTGGACGTAAAAATGATGGGGACATCGTTAAATGGCGCCAATTGATTGCGTAATTGCTCCTCGAATTTTAGCATTGTGTTTTGATCCTTCTCTACTAAATCCCATTTATTTACAATCACCACAACACCTTTGGAATTCTTTTCAATGATATAGTAAATGGATAAATCCTGTTTTTGTATTCCTTCAGCCGCATCAATCATGAATAAGCAAACATCAGCATTTTCTATTGTTCGCACTGATCTTAAAACAGAGTAATATTCAATGTCTTCTGTAACTTTTGCTTTTTTACGAATACCAGCGGTATCAATTAATAAGAAATCAAATCCATAAGCCTTGTAACGCGTATGGATGGAATCGCGAGTTGTACCAGAAATATCCGTAACTATATTTCTTTCTTGTCCAGTTAACGCATTAACCATCGATGATTTCCCCACATTTGGTCTCCCGACAATAGCAATTCTCGGTAATGAATCTTCTTCACGAACAGAATCGTCTTCTTTATTGAAACATTCCACAATGGCATCTAGCAATTCTCCTGTTCCGCTTCCATTGGTTGCAGATAAATCAAAGACATCTCCCAATCCGAATGCGTAAAACTCCGAGGATAACCCTATTCTGTCGTTATTATCCACTTTATTGGCTCCAATAAATACTTTCTTGTTGCTTTTTCTTAATAATTGCGCCACGATTTCGTCCATTTCAACTATACCAGTTGTTACGTCAACCATGAATACAATTACAGATGCTTCCTGAACAGCAATCTCAACTTGTTTGCGAATTTCACCTTCAAAAATATCCTCTTTCGTTGTAGCATAACCACCTGTATCAATTACCGAAAACTGATATCCGTTCCACTCTCCTTTTCCATAAAGTCTATCGCGCGTGACACCACTTATTTCCTTAACAATAGCATCTCTTGATTCCGTTAAGCGATTGAATAGCGTGGACTTCCCTACATTCGGTCTTCCGACTATGGCAACTATATTACTCATTACTTAATATCCGTATTTTTTTAATTTCGCCTCTGTCGAACGCCAGTCTTTATCGACTTTTACATAGTTCTCCAGGTAAACTTTCTGACCGATAAATTTCTCCATTTCAATACGAGCCTCTCGACCAATTCGCTTTAACATCTCTCCTCCTCTACCAATGATAATTCCTCGTTGCGAATCTCTTTCTACAATAATTAAAGCACGAATTCGCACGATAGCTTCTTCCTCTTTATATTCCTCTATTTCTACTTGGCAACTGTAAGGAATCTCCTTTTGACAGTGCAAAAATATTTTTTCGCGGATAATTTCGGATATAAAAAACCGCATCGGTCGATCTGAAATTTCTTCCTTATCATAATATGGAGGGCTTTCAGGAATTAGCTCTAAAATTTTATTCCAAACTTGATCAATATTGAACTTGTGAAGGGCAGAAATCGGATAAATCAAAGCAGTAGGCAACTGTTCTTGCCAATATTCTACTCTTTCTGTAAGCTTTTCCTGATTTGATAAATCAATTTTGTTAATGAGACATAATACCGGAACCTTCAACTTTTTAATTTTATCCAAAGTCTCCTTATGATTCATTTCAGACTCATAAGTATCCGTGATAAAAAGCAATACATCCGCATCTTTTAGTGAAGCATTCACATATTCCATCATGGCTTCGTGAAGTTTGTAAGCAGCATTCACCACTCCTGGGGTATCTGAGAAGACAATTTGATAATCTTCATCGTTTACAATACCAAGTATCCTGTGCCGAGTAGTTTGGGCTTTTGATGTTACTATTGATAACTTCTCCCCAACTAATTGGTTCATTAAGGTTGATTTACCAACATTTGGACTACCTACAATATTTACAAATCCTGACTTGTGTGCCATAAAGAGGTGCAAAGGTACGACAAAATAAATGAAGATACTTGCTTAAGTAATCTTGTACAGTAAACACGATGAATTTGTATATTTGTAAAGACTGTAAGATGAAAAAACTGAAATATCTTTCAATTTTCACATTGCCCATCAGCGTATGGATTAGTTTTCATTCTTCAGGGGTACTTTCATTTCTTCCCACATTACTTTATTTCGCAATAATACCTTTTTTGGAATTGGTCTTAACTCCAAACGAAAATAATTTGGATGCAGAAGAACGGTTGCTCGCCGAAACAGACAAATTCTACGATATCTTGCTCTATTGCATGTTACCGATTCAATGGTTTTTTCTTTTGTATTTTTTGGTAAACGTTGAGCATTGGCAAGATCCGGTTGACATCTCCGGTCGAATTGGTGCAATGGCAGCTATGTGCGGCATCATAGGGATTAACTTGGGTCATGAACTTGGTCACCGAACAAACAGGTGGGAACAACTTATTGGTGAGGCACTTTTATTCACGTCTTTGGAAAATCATTTTTTACCTTATCACAATCGGGGGCATCATACAAATGTGGGAACACATAACGATCCCGCCACGGCACGTAAAAATGAAATTCTCTATCTTTTTTGGATTCGATCGCACTTTGGAAGTTATTTCCAAGCATGGCAAATTGAGGCACAACGGATGAAAATATTGAAAAAATCTTTCTTTAGCTTACGAAATAAAATGATTGTTTACACCCTATTTCACCTTACATGGTTGTTAATTATTTTCAGTTTTTTCGGGCAAAAAGCATTCATCGCCTATTTGTGGGTTGCAGGTATCGGA
>CAZLVX010000009.1:29758-33008 GCA_964562965.1 uncultured Lishizhenia sp. | reverse complement strand
GTGGCCCAACATTTCAAATTCCTACACCAGTGAGAGAGGAAAGGAAATCCTCATTAGCTATGAAATGGTTAATTGGTTACGCTAGAAAACGTAACGAAAAAACAATGTCTCAAAAATTAGCTTCTGAAATAATTGCTGCATCTAAGGAAGAAGGTGCTGCCTTTAAAAAGAAAGAAGATACCATCAGAATGGCAGAAGCAAATAAAGCATTTTCACATTTTAGATTCTAAGAAATGGCAAGAGATCTTAAATTTACAAGAAATATCGGAATCGCTGCTCACATTGATGCAGGAAAAACCACAACTACGGAAAGGATTTTATTCTATGGTGGTGTTAATCACAAAATAGGTGAAGTTCATGATGGTGCAGCTACCATGGACTGGATGGAGCAAGAGCAAGAACGTGGTATTACCATCACTTCGGCGGCTACAACGCTGAATTGGAATTACAGAGGTCAGAAGTATCATGTGAATATTATTGATACTCCAGGACACGTCGATTTTACAGTAGAGGTAAACAGATCCTTAAGAGTACTTGATGGTTTGGTATTTCTATTCTCTGCAGTGGATGGAGTTGAGCCTCAATCAGAAACAAACTGGAGACTAGCCAATAACTATAACGTTCCTAGAATTGGTTTCGTTAATAAAATGGACCGTCAAGGTGCTGACTTTTTAAAGGTTTGCCAACAGGTTAAAGATATGTTGGGAAGTCATGCATTGCCATTACAAATTAATATCGGTGAAGAGGACAACTTCAAAGGTGTAGTTGATTTGATCAATTTCAAAGGAATTGTTTGGAATGAAGATGATTACGGAATGACTTACAAAGAAGTTGAGATTCCAGCAGATATTATTGACGATGCAAGAAAATTGAGAAGCGAATTATTGGAGGCGGTAGCTGAATTCGATGAGTCGTTAATGGAAAAATTCTTTGAAGATGAGAATTCATTGACAGAAAGAGAAATTCTTGATGCATTGCGTCAAGCAACCATTGCAGGTAAAGTGGTTCCAATGATGTGTGGGTCATCCTTTAAAAATAAAGGTGTTCAAGCGATGTTGGACATGGTTATGGAAATTTTACCGTCACCGTTAGACATCGATGCGATTACTGGAACAAACCCTAAAACTGACGAGGAAATATCAAGAAAACCTTCTTATGATGAGCCTTTTTCAGGTTTGGCATTCAAAATTGCTACAGATCCATTTGTTGGTCGTTTGTGTTTTGTTCGTGCATATTCTGGAAAACTAGAAGCAGGGTCATATGTATTAAATACGAGGTCTGAGAACAAAGAAAGAATTTCTCGTATTTTCCAAATGCACGCTAACAAACAGAACCAAATTCCTGAGTTAGGTGCCGGAGATATTGGAGCTGTTGTTGGATTTAAAGATATCAAAACAGGTGATACTCTTTGTGCTGAAAATGCACCGATAATTCTAGAATCTATGGTTTTCCCTGATCCGGTAATTGGATTGGCAATTGAACCAAAAACCCAAGCAGATACAGATCGTCTTTCAATTGGTTTATCTAAACTTTCTGAAGAGGATCCGACATTTAGAGTTAATACGGATGAAGAAACCGGTCAAACTATTATTTCTGGAATGGGTGAGTTACACTTGGAAATTATAATAGACAGGTTAAAAAGAGAATTCAAAGTTGAAGTAAATCAAGGTGCACCTCAAGTAGCATACCGTGAAAATATTAATGGATCTGCTGAACATAGAGAAGTTTATAAAAAACAAACGGGTGGTCGCGGTAAATTTGCTGATATTTTGGTTAAAATTTCGCCTCAAACAGATGAATCTAAGACAGGTTTAGAATTTGTGAACAGCATCAAAGGAGGAAATATTCCAAGAGAATTTATTCCTTCAGTAGAAAAAGGTTTCAAAGAGTCCATGAAAAATGGAGTATTAGCTGGATTCCCTTTAGACGCAATGCGAGTTGAATTGGTTGATGGATCTTACCACAATGTCGATTCAGATTCATTATCTTTTGAATTGTGTGCTAAGATGGCCTATAGAGCAGCTTTAAGATCTTGTGCTCCTGTTCTTCTTGAACCAATCATGAAGTTAGAGGTGGTTACGCCAGAAGAGAATATGGGAGATGTTGTTGGTGACTTGAACAGAAGACGCGGAATGATGAAAGGTATGGACGACAGAAATGGAGCGAAAGTTCTCAAGGCCGATGTTCCGTTATCTGAAATGTTTGGATATGTAACACAATTGAGAACAATCACCTCAGGACGTGCTACTTCTTCAATGGAATTTTCGCACTATTCAGAAGCACCAAAGCAAATTTCAGATGAGGTAGTTGCAAAGGCAAATGGTAAAATTACAGCTTAATTGATATAAAAATGAGCCAGAAAATTAGAATTAAATTAAAGTCATACGATCACAATTTGCTAGATAAATCGGCAGAGAAAATCGTTAAAACTGTTAAATCAACAGGTGCAGTTGTAAGTGGTCCGATACCATTACCTACTCACAAAAGAATTTACACTGTATTACGTTCACCGCACGTGAATAAAAAGGCAAGAGAGCAATTTGAATTATGTGCTTACAAGCGTTTAATGGATATTTACAGCAGTAGTTCAAAAACAGTAGATGCGTTAATGAAACTTGAATTACCAAGTGGAGTAGACGTAGAAATAAAAGTGTAATAATTAAAATAAAATAAAAATGCCAGGAATAATAGGTCGAAAAGTCGGAATGACTAGCATCTACAGTGCCGAGGGTAAGGCATTACCATGCACAGTTATAGAAGCTGGTCCTTGTGTTGTAACACAAATAAAAACACAAGACAGAGATGGTTACGAGTCCGTTCAATTGGGTTATGGAGAAAAGAAAGAAAAAAACACTCCTAACGCCTTGAAAGGGCACTTTAAAAAAGCCAATACTGCTCCAAAAGCGAAATTAGTTGAATTTAAAGGATTCGATGGTTTAAGCCTAGGAGATGTTGTAGATGCGGCAATTTTTGAAGAAGGTGAATTTGTTGATGTCATTGGTACATCGAAAGGTAAAGGGTTTCAAGGTGTTGTGAGACGTCATGGTTTCGGTGGAGTAGGTCAGTCTACACACGGTCAGCATAACAGACTTAGAGCGCCAGGATCAATCGGAGCTTGTTCTTATCCTGCTAGAGTATTCAAAGGAATGCGCATGGCTGGTCAAATGGGAAATAAGCGACGTTTGGCTTCCAACCTACAGATATTAAAAGTGATAGCAGACAAGAACATTGTAATCGTCAAAGGTTCAAT
>CAZLVX010000009.1:0-29748 GCA_964562965.1 uncultured Lishizhenia sp. | reverse complement strand
ATTCCTGGTGCTAATGGTTCAACAGTTACAATTAGAAAGTGATGGAAGTAAAATTAGTTGACGTAAAAGGAAAAGCAACATCAGGTTCCGTAACATTATCTGATGATGTATTTGGAATTGAGCCTAATAATCATGCGATTTATTTAGATGTTAAACAGCATTTAGCTAATCGCAGACAAGGTACCCATAAGTCCAAAGAAAGAAACGAAATTTCTGGATCCACAAAAAAGTTGAAAAAACAGAAAGGTACAGGTGGAGCAAGAGCAGGAAGTGTGAAATCTGGAACAAGAGTAGGAGGAGGACGAATTTTTGGACCCCGCCCACGTAACTATCATTTTAAACTTAACGTAAAGTTGAAAAGATTAGCTAGAAAGTCAGCATTTGCATACAAAGCTCAACATGACGGACTTGTTGTTCTAGATAGTTTTAACTTAGCCGAGGCAAAAACAAAAAGTTTTAAATCAGTTTTGGAAGGATTAAAACTTGAGAATGAGAAGGTACTTTTCATTTTAGCTGAAGCTACAGATAATGTTTATTTAGCGGCTAGAAATCTAGGAAAAGTAAAAGTAGTGACTGCTGATTCATTTAATACGTATGATATTCTTAATGCTAAGAAGGTTGTATTAGTGAAGGATGCTGTTGAAAAAATTGAAAATATACTTAATTAATTGAAAATGCAAACGATAATTAAGAAGCCTTTGATTACAGAGAAAGCAACTTCGGCTAGTGAAAAGCTGAACAGATTTACTTTTGAAGTAGATAGAAAGGCAAACAAAATAGAAATTAAAAATGCCGTCGAGAAAATGTATGGAGTACATGTCACAGATGTTCGTACATCAAATTATGGCGGTGGTAAATCCTCTGTGAAATACACCAATAAGGGAATTGTAGAGCAAAAAAGCAAACAATGGAAAAAAGCGGTGGTAACGGTTGCAGATGGTGAAACCATTGATTTGTTTAACAATTATTAATGATTAACCATGAGTTTAAAAAAGTTTAAACCAATCACTCCAGGTACGCGTCACAAAGTGGCCATGGATTTGAGTGATATTACAAAATCAACTCCGGAAAAAAGCCTATTAGCTTCAAAGAAGAAGTCTGGTGGTCGAAATAATGACGGTCGTATGACAATGCGCTACCTTGGTGGAGGACACAAACAAAAGTATCGTGTTATTGATTTCAAAAGAAATAAGTTTGATATACCAGCTACTGTTAAAGGGATTGAGTATGACCCAAATAGAACGGCTAACATCGCTTTGTTGTTTTATGCAGATGGTGAGAAACGATATATCATTGCTCCAACGGGATTAAAGGTTGGTGACGTGGTTGTTTCGGGTAAGTCAGCGACACCAAATGTTGGAAATGCTATGTACCTAGCAGATGTTCCTCTTGGAACAGTAATCCATAATATTGAAATGACTCCAGGAAAAGGTGGAGTGATTGCCCGTGGAGCAGGTACTTACGCTCAGTTAAACGCGAGAGATGGTCGATATGCTATCATTAAAATGCCTTCGGGCGAAACAAGAATGATTCTAACGACATGTTTAGCGACGATTGGCTCTGTTTCTAATGCAGAACATAATTTAGTGGTTTCAGGTAAAGCTGGTCGTTCAAGATGGTTAGGAAGAAGACCTCGCGTTCGTGGTGTTGTAATGAATCCAGTGGATCACCCAATGGGTGGTGGTGAAGGTAGAAATGCCGGAGGACATCCGAGATCCAGAAAAGGTTTGCCTGCTAAAGGATACAAAACTAGATCGAAAACTAAATATTCGAATAATCTAATAATTGAAAGAAGAAAAAAATAAGTTATGAGTCGTTCGTTAAAGAAACCACCTTTTGTTCACTATAAATTGATGAAAAGAGTAGATGAGGCTCAGGCTTCAAATAGCAAGGCGGTAATAAAAACTTGGTCAAGGGCATCAACAATTACTCCAGAGTTTGTGGGATTGACTTTTGCAGTTCACAATGGTAATAAGTTTATACCTGTTTTTGTTACTGAAAATATGGTAGGTCACAAGTTAGGAGAATTCTCACCGACGAGAAACTTCCGTGGTCATGCAGGGAATAAAAAAGATAAGAAACGTTAAGATATAAGTCATGGGAGCAAGAAAACGTTTAAGAGCTGAAAAGCTTAAAGAGAATAAGAAGACTTTGGCTATAGCCAAGTTAAATAATTCTCCAATTTCTCCTCGTAAAATGAGGTTATTGGCTGATTTAATTCGTGGTGTAGAAGTGAATAAAGCACTCAATATTCTGCACTTCAACGGAAAAGATGCTTCTTTAAGTTTGGAGAAGTTATTGAGATCTGCTATTGCAAATTGGGAGCAAAAGAATGAAGGGGCTGATATTAGTCAGGAGACATTAGTCGTACGTTCTGTTGAAGTGGGCGGTGGAACTATGTTGAAAAGAATACAACCTGCGCCACAAGGTAGAGCACATAGAATTAGAAAAAGGTCAAATCATGTTACCATCGTAGTAGATGGCGCTAAATAAGAAATAGGAAATGGGACAAAAAACAAATCCAATAGGCAATAGACTTGGTTACATTCACGGATGGGAATCAAATTGGTATGGTGGAAGTGATTATCGTGACAAGATAGTTGAAGATGATCAAATACGTCGTTACTTAAATGCTCGTTTAGCGAAAGCAAGTATTGCGAAAATCATCATTGAAAGAACGTTAAAGTTAGTAACTGTAACGATTAACACAGCAAGACCAGGAGTAATCATCGGCAAAGGTGGTCAAGAGGTTGATAAATTAAAAGAAGAGTTAAAAAAGATTACCAAAAAGGAAATCCAAATTAACATCTTTGAAGTTAAACGACCTGAGTTAGACGCAAGACTTGTAGCAGATGGTGTTGCAAGACAGTTAGAGGCTCGTATTTCATTTAGAAGAGCAATTAAAATGGCAATTGCAGGAACAATGAGAATGGGTGCAGAGGGAATTAAAATAAAGATTTCTGGAAGATTGAATGGTGCTGAAATGGCGCGTTCTGAGATGTATAAGGATGGTAGAACTCCGTTACATACTTTCCGAGCAGATATTGACTATGCAGTTTCAGAAGCTCATACTACATATGGTAGATTAGGAATCAAGGTTTGGATTTGTAGAGGTGAAGTATATGGAAAAAGGGATTTATCTCCAAATATAGGAATGTCGACTGCTGCAGGTTCAAATGCGAGCCAAGGGGAAAGAAAACCTTCAGGTATTAAAAGAAAGAAAAAGTAAAATAACATTAATATAATTAAAAATGTTACAACCTAAAAGAACAAAATTTAGAAGAGTTCAAAAAGGACGAAATAGAGGATTAGCGCATCGCGGATCTACAATTTCTTTCGGATCTTTTGGATTAAAGTCATTGGAGCCAGGATGGATTACATCTCGTCAAATCGAAGCTTCACGTATTGCCGTTACTCGATACATGAAGAGAGAAGGAAAGGTGTGGATCCGAATCTTCCCAGACAAGCCGGTTACCTCAAAACCAGCTGAAGTAAGGATGGGTAAAGGTAAAGGAGCTCCAAGTCACTGGGTAGCTGTTATTAAGCCAGGTCGTATAATGTTCGAAGCGGATGGTGTGCCGTACGAGATTGCGAAAGAGGCAATGCGATTAGCAGCACAGAAATTACCAGTGAAATGTAAATTCGTTGTTCGCAACGATTATGTTATACCCGCTTAACGTTTGATTATGAAACAACAAGAAATTAATAAATTGTCGTTAGAAGATCTTAAAAGTAGACTTGCAGATTTTAAAAAACAATATTCAAGTTTAAAATTGACGCACAAAATGGCACCAATTGAAAACCCTTTAAGAATTAGAGGAATGAGAAAGGTGATTGCGCGTTTGAGTTCTGAATTAACGAAAAGATCAAATCAAGCTTAGGCTCAATTTAATGCTTAATATGGAAAAGCGTAATTTAAGAAAAGAAAGAATCGGTGTAGTAACGAGTGACAAAATGGAGAAATCTATCGTTGTTGCTGTTGAACGTAAAGTGAAGCACCCGAAGTATGGAAAATTCGTTAAGAAAACGACCAAGTTTGTTGCTCATGATGAAAAAAATGAATCTCACGTAGGTGATACGGTGAAAATCATGGAAACTCGTCCTTTGAGTAAGACAAAAAATTGGAGATTAGTTGAAATTGTTGAAAGAGCTAAATAACCGGAGAAATGATACAAACAGAATCTAGATTATCGGTTGCAGACAATTCAGGAGCTAAAGAAGTTTTGTGTATTCGTGTACTTGGAGGTACGAGAAAACGCTATGCTTCAGTTGGTGATAAAATTGTTGTTGCTGTTAAAAGTGCAATGCCTAATGGAGCCGTGAAAAAAGGATCGGTGGCCAAGGCTGTAGTTGTAAGAACTAAAAAAGAAGTACGTCGTCCAGATGGATCTTACATTCGATTTGATGACAACGCATGTGTGATATTAAATCAGGCTGGAGAAATGAGAGGAACTCGTATTTTTGGACCAGTTGCAAGAGAACTTCGTGAAAACAACTACATGAAAATTGTTTCATTAGCACCTGAGGTGTTATAATATTGTAAGTGATGCAAAAGAAATTACACATTAAAATTGGTGATACCGTTAAAATTACGAGCGGAGAATCAAAAGGTCAGGAGGGTAAAGTACTTACGATTGACCGTAACAAAATGCGCGCTACTGTTGAAGGGGTAAATATCGTTAAAAAACATACAAAGCCTAGTGCAAGTAATCCTCAAGGAGGAATCGAGGAAAAACCGGGCTCTATTCATATTTCCAATTTAATGGTTGTTGTGAATGGTGTTGCTTCTCGAATCGGTAGAAAAGCAGATGACAAAGGAAAATTAGTTCGTTATTCAAAGAAATCAGGGGAGGTGATTAAATAATGAGTTACACGCCAAGATTAAAAGAAAAGTACAACGCTGAAATTGTAAAGTCGTTGACAGAAAGGTTCGGTTACAAATCGTCAATGAGAGTGCCGAAATTACAGAAAATAGTTTTGAGTCAAGGAATGGGAGATGCTGTTGCTGATAAAAAACTAATTGAAAGTGCTGCTGCAGATTTGTCTCGAATTGCTGGTCAAAAAGCAATAACTACAATGTCTAAGAAAGATATTTCTAATTTCAAGTTAAGAAAAGGTATGCCTATTGGAACAAAGGTTACTCTTCGTGGAGATAGAATGTATGACTTTTTAGACAGGTTAATATCTGTTTCTTTGCCTAGAACACGAGATTTTAGAGGGATCAATCCGAAAGGTTTTGATGGAAGAGGAAATTTTAACCTAGGTATTAAGGAACACATCATTTTTCCTGAGATAGATATTGATAAAGTTAATCGCATATTAGGGATGGATATTACATTCGTGACATCAGCACTAAATGATGAAGAAGCGAAGGCATTACTAGATGCATTTGGTTTTCCATTCACTAAAAAATAAGTAAGAAATGGCAAAAGAATCGATGAAAGCGCGAGAGCGCAAAAGAGAAAGGTTAGTGAACCGATTCGCTGAGAAGAGAGCTGAGTTGACGAAAATTTTAAAGTCCACAGACGCTTCTGATGAGGTGCAGTCTCAGAAATGGGAGGCAATGATGAAACTTCAGCAATTACCTGCGAATTCAGCGAAAATAAGAAAACACAATCGTTGTGGTTTAACGGGTAGACCAAGAGGTTATATGAGAGACTTTGGTATCTCTCGTGTCACATTCAGAGAAATGGCTCTTGAGGGTAAAATACCGGGAGTAAGAAAAAGTAGTTGGTAATAATCAATAATAAGAAATGAATACAGATCCAATAGCAGATTACCTAACAAGAATCCGTAACGCGAGTTCGGCAGGCTTGAAGATGGTCGAAATTCCTGCTTCTAATATGAAGAAGGCAATGACACAAATTCTTTTTGACCAAGGGTATATTTTGAATTACAAATTCGAAGATGATTCAAAGCAAGGTATAATTAAAATTGCATTGAAGTATAATCAGTCAACAAGAGTTCCGGCAATTACTAAGTTGCAAAGAGCATCACGCCCAGGATTAAGAAAATACAGTGGTTCAGAGACGATGCCTCGTGTATTAAATGGTCTTGGAATTGCGATTGTTTCCACTTCTAAAGGTGTTATAACTGATAAAGAAGCAAGAAAACTCAACGTAGGTGGCGAAGTAATTTGTTACGTATATTAAAAAACTAAGCAATGTCAAGAATAGGTAAAGCAATAATCACGATTCCAGCAGGAGTAGAAATATCTCAACAAGCAGGAATGATTACAGTAAAAGGAAAAAAAGGTCAATTAGAGCAATTACTTGATGATTGTGTTGAAATGACTATTGACAATGGTGTTATAACTTTTACCAGAAAGTCGGATGCCCCTGACCATAGATCTAAACATGGTTTATACCGTGCGTTGATTCAGAATATGATAACGGGTGTATCAGAAGGGTTTAAAAAAGAGCTTGAAGTTATTGGAGTTGGATACCGTGCAAATACGACAGGTCAACAATTAGAATTGGCGTTAGGTTTTTCTCATGCCATTATTATGGAGATTCCATCTGAAGTTAAGGTATCTGCGAATACTGAAAAAGGGAAAGCACCTGTAGTAACATTAGAATCACATGACAAGCAATTGTTAGGTCAAGTGGCTGCGAAAATCAGATCATTTAGAAAACCTGAACCATACAAAGGAAAAGGAATTCGATTTGTAGGTGAAGAGATTAGAAGAAAAGCTGGTAAGTCAGCAGGTAAAAAATAATAATTGATTAAAATATCATGGCACTAAACAAAGTATTAAGAAGAGCTAAGATTAAGAGAAGAATCCGCAAAAAGGTATTTGGAACGTCTGTTCTACCAAGATTAAGTGTATTTAGAAGTAACAAGCAGATTTATGCGCAGTTAATAGACGATTTATCTGGTAAAACAATTGTTTCCGCTGGTTCTTTAAAAGAAAAAGCTGCCCAAGATGGGAACAAAATAAATCAAGCGTCCGTAGTAGGAAAAATGATTGCTGAGAAAGCTCAAAAGGCCGGTATCACCAGTGTGGTGTTTGATAGAAATGGTTACTTATATCATGGTCGTGTTAAATCACTTGCTGATGCTGCACGCGAAGGAGGACTTAAATTTTAAAATAGAATGACAGCTCAAACAGTAAATAGAGTAAAATCGGCAGATATCGAGTTAAAGGATAAGCTCGTAGCTGTAAATCGTGTGACAAAAGTTACCAAAGGTGGTCGTACATTTAGTTTTTCTGCAATCGTTGTGGTTGGAGACGAAAATGGGGTAGTCGGTCACGGATTAGGAAAAGCGAAAGAAGTTACGGAAGCTATTACAAAAGGTATCGATGATGCTAAAAAGAATTTAATTCGTGTGCCAATTCTAAAAGGTACAGTTCCTCATCAACAGAAAGGTAAATTCGGTGGCGCTGAAGTTTTATTGAAACCAGCAACTCCCGGAACCGGTGTAATAGCAGGAGGTGCGATGCGTGCAGTTCTAGAAAGCGTTGGAATTCACAATGTCTTAGCGAAAAGCCAGGGTTCTTCAAATCCTCATAACGTTGTGAAGGCAACCATAGATGCATTATCTAGAATGCGCGACGCAGTAGCAGTTGCTCGTCAACGCGGAATTGAGTTAAACAAAGTATTTAACGGATAACAAATCATGAGCACAATAAAAATAAAACAAGTTAAGAGTGCAATTAAACGTCCTGCTCGTCAAAAGGCAACTATTCAAGCACTAGGATTTAGAAAGTTAAATCAAACCATAGAGAAAGAAGCGACTCCTCAAATTTTAGGGATGATAGCTAAGGTGAGACACCTTATTGAAGTGGTAGAATAAAATTTTTAAAGATGAATTTAAGTAATTTGACACCAGCAAATGGTGCAGTAAAAAAAGAACGAAGAATTGGAAGAGGGCAAGGCTCTGGTTTCGGTGGTACTTCTACAAGAGGTCACAAAGGTGCTAAATCTCGTTCAGGTTATAAGACGAAGATAGGTTTCGAAGGTGGACAGATGCCACTTCAAAGACGTGTTCCGAAGTTCGGGTTCAAAAACATTAACCGAGTTGAATACAAAGCAGTTAATCTTGACATTATCGAATCTTTAGCGGCAAAAGGAATCGTTGAAATCGATTTTGAAGTATTGAAGGCTAACGGTGTTGTTTCAAACAATGACTTAGTTAAAATATTAGGTAGAGGTAAATTAAATGCAAAAGTTTCGATTACTGCAAATGCATTTTCGGCTGCAGCAAGTGCTGCAATTGAGGCCGCAGGAGGAACTTGTACTACCATTTAATGTTAAATTGAATAAATGAAACGTTTAATACAGAATTTAAAGAATATTTGGGCGGTTGAAGAGCTAAGGAAACGTATTCTGTTTACGCTTCTCTTGATTCTGGCTTATCGTTTGGGATCCTTTGTTATATTACCCGGAGTTAACTACGAAAGATTAACAACAGATACTGGGCAACAGGACATGTTGGAATCTCTTCTTTCATTATTCTCCGGAGGTAGCTTTACTAACGCTTCGTTCATGGCACTTGGAATCATGCCTTATATTAGTGCATCAATTATAATGCAATTATTGGGTATGGCTGTTCCGGCAGTTCAGAAAATGCAAAATGAAGGAGAGTCAGGTAGAAAGAAGATAAATAATTACACTAGAATTTTAACAATTGTAATTTGTGCTTTGCAGGCTCCTAGTTATTTGAAATTATATGTTGAATCAAAAGGAGCTATGCCAATGGAACCATCAACCTTTTGGTGGACACAAACAATTTTGGTATTGATCGCTGGTTCTATGTTCGCAGTTTGGTTGGGAGAACGAATAACAGAAAAAGGAATCGGAAATGGAGTTTCTCTATTGATAACTGTTGGAATTCTATCAAGATTGCCTGGTTCTTTCTTTGCAGAATTTGGAAAATCCTTAGAGGGAGGAAACTTACTAATTTTAGTTATAGAAGTGGTAGCTTTCATGTTAATTATTTTAGCAACCATTTTAATTGTTCAAGGAGTTAGAAGAATTCCGTTAAATACGGCAAAAAGAGTTGTTGGTGCCAGAGGAGGAGACGATCTTTCAGGAGCTAGAAACTATTTACCAATAAAAGTTAATTCCAGTGGTGTAATGCCAATTATTTTTGCTCAAGCAATTATGACAATTCCGTTAATGATTTACTCGGGAGCTGCTGGAGATTCTGAAAGTGTTGGGTTTTTACAAAGCACATTGGGGAATGTTTATGGATGGTCATATAATGTTTTATTATGTGTTTTAATTATTGTATTTACATATTTCTACACTGCAATAATGATTAATCCAATGAAAATAGCAGACGACTTGAAAAGAAGTGGTGGATTTATTCCGGGTGTTCGTCCGGGTGAGGAAACAGCGGAACACATTGATACGGTGGTTTCGAGAATAACATTTCCTGGCTCATTGTTTTTGGCTGCAATCGCGGTACTACCAGCAATAGCCAAGTTGGCTGGTGTGAATGATGGATTTGCCATGTTTTTTGGGGGAACGAGTATTCTGATTATGGTGGGTGTAGTATTAGATACCCTACAACAAGTAGAAACTTACACGTTGAATAAACACATGGATGGATTAATGGAAGGAACTCGAGTTAGAGGAAGAAGGGGAGATAATGAATTATCAGGATTTTAAATATGCCAAAACAGTCGTCAATAGAGCAAGATGGAGTAATTGAGGAAGCGTTGCCAAATGCAATGTTTAAGGTTCGTTTAGAAAACGGGCATACAATTACGGCACATATTTCTGGTAAAATGAGAATGTTTTACATAAAAATACTTCCAGGAGATAGGGTGAAAGTAGAAATGTCTCCATATGATTTAACAAAAGGTAGAATATCATTTAGGTACAAATAAAAAAAGAGTAAAAATGAAAGTAAGAGCGTCAGTTAAGAAAAGAACTGCAGACTGCAAAATCGTAAAGCGAAAAGGTCGTGTTTACGTTATTAATAAAAAGAATCCGAAATTAAAACAACGTCAAGGTTAATAGTATGGCACGTATTGCAGGTATTGATTTACCAAAAAACAAAAGAGGTGTAATTGGTTTAACTTACATCTTTGGAATTGGAAGAAGTACTTCGAAAAAAATTTTGAAGGACAATGGAATTGATGAGAATATTAAAGTTCAAGATTGGAATGATGATCAGCTTTCTGCTATCAGAAACTCAGTTAATGAAGTTAAGACGGAAGGTCAATTGCGCTCTGAGATTCAACTTAATATTAAAAGGTTGATGGACATTGGTTGCCAAAGAGGTATTCGTCATCGTGCGGGATTACCTTTAAGAGGTCAACGTACTAAAAACAATTCTAGAACTAGAAAAGGAAAAAGAAAAACAGTTGCTAACAAGAAAAAAGTAACTAAATAATAAGTGTTAATATGGCAAAAACGAATCAAAAAAAGAAGAAAAACGTCAAAGTAGATGCCGCTGGCGAAGCTCATATCCAAGCGAGTTTCAACAACGTAATCATCTCCTTGACAAACAATGCCGGTCAAGTGATCTCATGGTCATCTGCAGGTAAAATGGGCTTCAAAGGTTCTAAAAAGAACACACCCTATGCAGCACAAGTAGCAGCAGAGGATGCATCGAAAGAAGCACATGATTTCGGACTACGTAGAGTGAAAGTTTTTGTGAAAGGTCCAGGAGCGGGTCGAGAGTCTGCTATCAGAGCCATTCATAATTCAGGAATTGAAGTAATCGAGATTATCGACGTTACACCAATGCCCCACAACGGTTGTCGTCCACCGAAAAGACGAAGAGTATAATAGTAATTAACAGGGAAATCACCATCGAAGGAATGCCTTAATTCATGGTTCCCACTAAATAAAATAGAAATGGCAAGATACAGAGGTCCTAAATCAAAAATTGCACGTCGTTTTCGCGACCCAATTTTTGGCCCAGATAAGGCGTTGGACAGAAAAAACTATGGACCAGGTCAGCACGGTCCTTCAAAAAGAAGAGGTAGCAAACAATCGGAATATGCTATCCAATTAGGTGAAAAGCAAAAAGCAAAATATACCTATGGTATACTTGAGCGTCAGTTTTCGAATATTTTCGAAAAAGCATCGAGAATGAAAGGTATAACAGGTGAAAACTTATTGCAACTTTGTGAAGCGAGATTGGATAACACGGTTTACAGACTGGGAATTGCACCTAGCAGAAGAGCTGCAAGACAATTAGTTTCTCACAAACATATTGTAGTAAATGGCGAAGTGATTAATATTCCTTCATACACCCTACAAGCAGGTGACGTTGTATCTGTAAGAGAGAAATCTAAATCACTTGAGGCAATTCAGTCCTCATTAACAGGAAATAATAAAAAATACGATTGGTTGGATTGGGATTCATCTTCACTTTCAGGTAAGCTTTTAAACTGGCCTTCAAGAGATATGATTCCTGAAAATATCAAAGAACAACTAATCGTCGAATTGTATTCTAAATAATAATTAAAGAAAGTAAAATGGCTATATTGGATTTTCAAAAACCAGATAAAGTAATAATGATTCACTCTGATGAATTTAACGGTGAATTCGAGTTTCGTCCGTTGGAACCAGGGTATGGTATTACAGTAGGTAATTCATTGAGAAGGATCTTGCTTTCTTCTTTAGAAGGATTTGCGATTTCTTCTATCAAAATACAAGGAGTAGATCACGAATTCTCCACAATAAAAGGAGTAGTGGAAGATGTTACCGAAATCGTTTTAAATCTGAAACAAGTAAGGTTTAAAAGACAGATAGAGGGAACTGATTCTGAAACTGTTATTGTTACTGTTGGAGGACAAAATAAACTTACAGCTGGTGATATTGGCAAAAATACATCTGCATTCCAAGTTCTTAATCCTGACTTGGTAATCTGTAATATGGAAACGTCAGTAAAAATTGAAATGGAATTGACTATCGTAAAAGGTAGAGGATACGTTCCTGCAGAAGAAAATAAAACTAATTCTGCTGCTTTCGGAACTATTTTTATTGATTCGATTTTTACTCCTATCGTTAATGTGCAATACACAATCGAGAACTACCGCGTTGAGCAAAAAACGGACTACGAGAAGTTAATCTTCAATATCAAAACTGACGGGTCAGTACATCCGAAAGATGCGCTTAAAGAAGCAGCTAAAATTTTAATTCATCATTTCATGTTGTTCTCTGATGAACGTATTACATTGGATAGTGAAATTAAAGCTGAAACCGAAGAATTTGATGAAACTTCACTTCACATGCGTCAGTTACTGAAAACTAAACTTGTTGATATGGATCTTTCTGTTCGTGCATTGAACTGCCTTAAAGCAGCGGATGTTGAAACATTGGGAGATCTAGTATCTTATGCGAAGTCAGATTTGTTAAAATTCAGAAATTTTGGTAAAAAATCGTTGACGGAGCTAGAGGATTTAGTAGATAATAAAGGCTTAACATTTGGAATGAATGTAGCAAAATACAAATTAGATAAAGACTAGTAGTCATGAGACACGGAAATAAAGTAAATCATTTAGGTAGAAAGACTGGTCACAGAAAGGCTATGCTTTCAAATATGGCGTGTTCATTAATTGAGCACAAACGAATTACCACAACTCTTGCTAAAGCGAAAACGTTGCGTGTATTTGTTGAGCCAATCCTTACTAAGTCTAAGGACGATTCAACACATTCTCGACGTGTAGTTTTTTCATACCTTCAGAATAAGGAAGTTGTTGCAGAATTATTTCGAGATGTAGCTCCAAAAATTTCAAATAGAAATGGTGGTTATACTCGCATAATCAGAACGGGAAATCGTCTAGGAGATAATGCAGAAATGTGTCTAATTGAGTTGGTAGATTTCAATGAAATTTACACGAAGGATGCGGCTAAGAAAACCACAAGACGTTCAAGAAGAGCAGGAGCGAAGAAAGCAGATGAAAATGTAGCAATCGATGCGCAAACTGAAGTTACAGACGAAGCAGTTATTATTGAAGAGAATGTAGATGCAGTTGTAGAAAACGAAGCTAGTGTAGTGGAGGTTTCGGAAACAGTTTCAGAAGAAGTATCTTCTGAAGCAGAAGTGAATACCGCAGATAGCGAAGTAGATTCAACTGTTGAAGATTCATCGTCTACTGAGTCAGCTGAAAATGAAGCGCCAACTTCAGAAGAGGATAATAAAGAAGAGTCCGCTTCATAATACATATTGACAAAATGTTAATAAAAAGGCAGCCAGAAGGTTGCCTTTTTTAATTTCAAAATAGTGCTTATTAAGCGTAAGTTTCTAATTTTGCGCATAAAAAATTCATGCAAGAGCAAAAGGCCGCATTTTTAGTACTCGAAGACGGAACAGTATTTCAAGGTTT
This sequence comes from uncultured Lishizhenia sp., assembly GCA_964562965.1. Taxonomy (GTDB): domain Bacteria; phylum Bacteroidota; class Bacteroidia; order Flavobacteriales_D; family Crocinitomicaceae; genus UBA952. The sequence continues at coordinate 16,454 of CAZLVX010000009.1, read as the reverse complement.
AGCAATTGGAAAAATAGGTACAACGAGCGGTGAAATCGCTTTTAATACAGGGATGACCGGTTATCAAGAAGTTTTTACCGATCCATCTTATCTTGGACAGATTCTTATAATGAATACTGCTCATATTGGAAATTATGGTACTCATCCTGATGAAATTGAATCTGATTCCATCAAAATAGCTGGGTTGGTAACGAAAAAATTCTCAAACGGATATTCAAGACCTTCTGGTAACCAATCGCTTCAGGATTTAATGGAAAATAACCAAACAGTTGGTATTACAGATATTGACACAAGGGCTCTAGTTAGACATATTCGAAACAAAGGTGCAATGAATGCTATTATTTCATCAGATAATGAGGATATTGAAGACTTGAAAAGAAGGGTGTTAGAGGTCCCGTCCATGGAAGGATTGGAATTATCTTCTTACGTCTCAACAAAGTCAATTTATGATGTTAGCCATGGAAACGAAAATATCCGCGTGGCATTAATTGATTTTGGTGTAAAAAAGAATATTATTCGTTGTCTTATAGAAAGAGGTTGCCACGTTCGTGTGTTTCCAATGAATAGTTCGATTGAGGAAATGGAAGCATTTGAGCCACATGGTTATATGTTGTCAAATGGACCTGGGGATCCTTCAGTTATGACTGATTCGATAGAACTGGTGAAAAATATCGTCAAATTGAATAAGCCTGTATTTGGAATTTGCCTTGGCCATCAAATCTTAGGATTGAGTCAAGGGCTAAGTACTGAAAAAATGTTTAATGGTCATCGTGGAATTAATCACCCAATTAAAAATTTAAAAACGGGCAAAGGAGAAATAACTTCTCAAAATCATGGTTTTGTAATTTCTAAGGAAAGTGTTGATTCTCAAAATGATATTGAGGTAACACATTTACATCTCAATGACGATACAATTGCAGGTATTGCGTTAAAAAACAAACCGGTATTTTCGGTGCAGTATCACCCGGAAGCTTCAGCAGGACCGCATGATTCCCGTTATTTATTTGATCAATTTATTGAAAATATTAACCATTCAAATCTTAATTTATGAGTTTAATTGCGAAAGTACACGCACGTCAAATTTTAGATTCTCGAGGTAATCCTACAATTGAAGTTGATGTTGTAACATCTAATGGAATATTAGGAAGAGCAGCAGTTCCATCTGGTGCATCTACAGGAATTCATGAAGCAGTAGAATTACGAGATGGAGATAAGTCGGTGTACCTCGGTAAGGGTGTGTTAAAGGCAGTTCATCATGTTAATACAGTCATAAATGAGGCTTTACATGGCATGGACGTTTTTGAACAAAAGAAAATTGACCGACTAATGTTGTCAATAGATGGAACAGCAAATAAATCCAAGCTCGGAGCAAATGCTATTTTAGGAACATCATTGGCCGTCGCAAGAGCTGCATCACAAGAATCAGGTTTAAGCTTGTATCAATATGTCGGAGGTGTTGGTGCTGTAACGATGCCTGTACCCATGATGAACATTCTAAATGGAGGTTCCCATGCTGATAATTTAATAGATATTCAGGAATTCATGGTAATGCCATTTGGTGCTACTAGTTTCTCAGAAGGATTGAGATGGGGTACAGAAGTTTTTCATCAATTGAAATCAGTGCTAAAAGCGAAAGGAATGTCAACGAATGTTGGTGACGAAGGAGGTTTTGCCCCAAACCTAGGTTCAAATGAGGAAGCGATTCAAGTAGTAATTGAAGCAGTTGAAAAAGCTGGTTTTAAACCTGGACACGATATGTATATTGCATTGGATGCCGCTTCTTCAGAGTTCTATAAAGCAGATCAAGGAATTTATCATTTTGAATCAACGGGAGATAAAATGACCTCTGAGCAAATGGTTGCATATTGGGCGGATTGGTGTAAAAAGTACCCAATTATCTCTATTGAAGATGGTTTAGCTGAAGACGACTGGAAAGGTTGGAAATTAGCAACTGATTCTCTTGGAGACAAGGTGCAATTAGTTGGTGATGACTTATTTGTAACTAATTCAGAGCGATTAGCACGTGGAATAAAAGAGGGTGTAGCGAATTCTATTTTGGTAAAAGTGAATCAAATCGGATCCTTAACGGAAACTATTGAAGCGGTTAACCTTGCTACGCGCAATGCATATTCTTCTGTAATGAGTCATAGAAGTGGTGAAACAGAAGACAGTACAATTGCCGATTTAGCAGTGGCATTAAATACAGGTCAAATAAAAACAGGTTCTGCTTCTCGAAGTGATCGAATGGCTAAATACAACCAATTGTTGAGAATTGAAGAAGAATTAGGTGATTCGGCCTTATATTTAGGAAAGGATTTTAAATTTATCAAGTAATATGCGCTTTTTATTCGTGCTTTTTGTATTGGTTGGTACAACTTGTTTTGGGCAAGCCAAACAATTTTTTGCTCAAGCTCATCTGAAAATAGAAGATAAAAGTATTATCAAACAATTACAAAATGAAATCAGTGAGCAACCTGGGATTTGGATGGTTAGAATTGATGATTTCAATGGAAATGTTTTGATATATACTACCGAAACACCTTATTTTACATTGGATGAATTTAAGGCATTATTTGGAACCTATGCGGATAAATTGTTCTGCCCTTTTATCGGAGTCGTTCGACAAGATTTAATTAGACCTTTTCCATTTAAAGATTGTCAATAAATCGCTTTAATTTAAGAGTTTACGCATTAATTGTCAATGAGTTTGATGAGATATTGTTGTCAGACGAATATAGAAATGGGTGTTTTTTCACCAAGTTTCCTGGTGGCGGTGTCGAATATGGTGAAGGTATTATCGATACTTTGAAAAGAGAATTATGTGAAGAGCTAAATTTATCTATTGAAGAGGCAACTTTTTTCTATGTAAATGAATTTCTTCAAAAGTCCGCTTTTAACCCTCAAGATCAGCTGATTTCATTTTATTATTTAATTCAACTAAAGAAGGATAAATTTTCAACTCTTCCGTATGAAATTCCGTTTGAAGTGGAAGGTGAGAGGCAGCGTTGGGTTACTCTATCTGCGCTGACTGAAGATAAACTTACTTTTCCTGTAGATAAAGTTGTCCTTGAGAAACTTAAAATTTTTAAGGCTAAGCCTTAAAAATAATTTAAGACTTCTTAAAATTCCTAGCTACGATTAAATCTTTTGTTCCGTGGGTCCAGGAGTAGAAACCTTCACCTGATTTAACACCTTTTTTGCCGGCAGTTACCATATTTACTAAAAGTGGACAAGGCGCATATTTAGGATTTCCAAAACCATCGTGAAGAACTTGAAGAATTGCCAAACATACGTCTAGGCCAATAAAATCAGCTAATTGAAGTGGTCCCATCGGATGAGCCATTCCCAATTTCATAACCGTATCGATTTCTTCAACCCCAGCAACGCCTTCATACAAGGTGTAAATCGCTTCATTAATCATCGGCATTAGAATTCTGTTGGCTACAAATCCTGGGTAATCGTTTACTTCAACTGGAACTTTAGCTAATTTTCTAGAGGTTTCCATGATTAATTCAGTAACCTCATCAGAAGTGGAATAACCACGGATGATTTCAACCAATTTCATTACTGGAACCGGATTCATAAAATGCATTCCGATAACTTTATCAGCGCGATTCGTAACAGAAGCAATTTTTGTAATCGAGATGGAAGACGTATTCGTTGCTAAAATCACAGCTGGATCTGTAACTTCATCCAATTCTTTGAATATTTTTAGTTTTAAATCAATATTTTCTGTTGCCGCTTCTACTACCAATTGAACTCCGTCAACCCCTTCTTTAATCGAAGTAAAAGTTTTCAAATTTGTCAATGTCGCCGATTTTTCTTCCTCTGTTAAAGCACCTTTCGCAACTTGTCTATCCAAATTTTTGCCTATTGTTCCGATTGCCTTTTCCAAAGCAGGGGCAGACACATCGATCAAATTAACCTGATAACCAAATTGTGCGAATACGTGAGCGATACCATTCCCCATTGTTCCAGCACCAATAACAGCGACATTTTTCATTTTTTTGAGATTTAGATAGCAAATATAAACATTGTATCTTTGTCAAAGATGCCGATAAAACGAATTCGTACTCACCTCAAGTCAGATTTCTTTAAGTCTCTTTCAGTTCTATTATCAGGGACGCTAATTGCGCAAGCTATAGGATACGCAATTGCGCCAATACTTACTAGACTATACGATACTGCTGAAATGGGGGAGTTGGCACTTTATATGCGAATTACAGGTTTTGTTGCTGCCCTTGCAACTTTGCGCTATGAATTAGCCGTTCCGCTTCCTAAAAATGAAGGTCATTCTTATTTACTTTATCGATTATCCCTATTAATAGGTGTAATGGTGTTATTGATTTGTGGAACAATACTTACCATTTTTGTACTGTCGGGTGTGGCGCCAAAATTTGAATGGTGGTATATAGTAATGATTGTAATTGGTTCAGCTTGTTTGATTCTTATAAATGTTGGAACCAATTGGTCAATACGAACCGGTACATTTTCGCTGATTTCAAAACAAAAAATTTACAATTCATTTATTTCGAATGGATTGAAGTGGTTTTTTGCAGTATTCTCATGGAGTTATTTTGGACTTATTTTAGCAACGGTTTTGGGCTACGTTATTTCTTCTTTCTCTTTCTTAAAGAATTTCACTGAAATAAGAGGAAAATATAAAGGATATGTATCGAAACGCAAAACATATGCATTAATGAAAGAACACAAAGAATTTCCTTTGCTGAACCTTCCGCATGTAATTGTTGATAATGGCCGCGATATGCTGGTAGCGACTCTTATATTTGCTTATTTTTCAGACAGCATCTTTGGCTCTTTCAGTCATTCGTATAATATGTTAAGAATTCCAATCATGTTGGTGGGTGTTTCTTTGAGTCAGGTGTTTTATAATCAGGCCGTTGCGAAATACAATAACAAGGAAGTTCTAAAACCTTTATTTCAGAAAACTACCCTAATTCTAACGGTTATTAGTTTAATTCCTTTCACTGTCCTCTACCTTTATGGTGAGCCAATTTTTTCATTGGTTTTTGGAAGTAATTGGGGAGATGCCGGCCGATATTCAGAAACAATGTCATTTTGGTTAATGGTGAATTTTGTAATATCTCCCGTTTCTTCTTTGCCCCTGATTCTTGGAAAACAGAAAATTGCTTTTTCACTAGGGGTTGTTAGTGCACTCATACAGGTTATTCCTCTTTGGGTAATTCCAGAATTAAATGGAAATTCAGAGGAAGTCTTTGTAAAAACACTTGAAGTAATCTCATATTCTCAAGCCGTTTGGTTGGTTTTTTCTTTTTTTGTGTACTATCGGTTTGTAACAATTTATGATACTAACTTAAAGACTGCTTCATGACTGTAATATCTTCAAGTTGGTTTTCTACAAATCCTTTAGTTGTTAAACGAGAATCCTCCTATTTTGACATCCTTTTATTGAGTTTGACGTTGTTAACTGTACTTTTTATCCCGAGTATTAAGATTAATGATGGGCTGTTTCTAGGCGCTGACGAGTTGCTAGTTACGCTAATGGGTGTAAGACTCTTACAACGTGGAGTTTTTTGGCTCGATAAGTTTTTATGGGTGCTAATTTTCTTGTCTTGTATTATTTTGGTTTCAATTTTAGTTAATTCAAACTATAAGGATTATAGAGAATATTTGGAAATTCATAAGCTGATCAAAATTGCTATTCTCTACATGTTTACATGCTGGGTCACTGGTCAAGGGATAGCTAAAGGTACATTTGTGAAAATGGTGCTAATAACTTTTTTAGGAATGGTAGTTTTTAATATTTTACACCTGTTTAATGTCTATTATTTCAATGAGTTCATTACAATTTTGTACGATACAGATGGCAGAGATGTTATGAATTTTGGAAAAAATTCGATTGGAGGTCCAGGTCCAAAGAGAATAGTCGGAACTATGGGGAATCCGAACATCAACGCAATACTATTTCTATTCTATTTTGCTTTTTTTACGTTTCTGCAAGTTGAAGACCAGAAGGAACATAGCGATTGGAAAGTGCTTTCAAAACGAAGTATTCAACTTTTATTTCTTTTGAGTATGCTTTTTATCATTCTTTGTCAATCGAGAACTGGTTTAGCGGCTCTTTCTGTTATTTATTTCATGGGTATTTGGTTGCGAAGTCCAAATTGGAAAGAAGTTCTAATGGAAATATCCTGTGTTCTAGGTTTTTTTGGAATATCTTCTTACCTCGACACTGTTTCTTTAAACTATTTATCCAATACGAAACCTCAATTACAAGAAAACAATTCATTGGCAGTTAGAATTAAAATTTGGGGTGAATTAATAGGCTTATGGCTTCAACAACCTTTCTTCGGATATGGTCCGAACAAGGCTTTTGTCTACCGTACCCAACTTCACCCGGAAAATGAATTTGTATTTTATTTATGGCGCTATGGGATTCAAGGGTTACTTGGATTTATGGCACTATTGATTTTTCCTTTTTTATTTTTATTCAAAAAAACAAAGGATTTTTCTTTCCTCTATTTTGTTTTAATTATTGTTGCAATCGTCGCTTTAATGAATAATCCGCTATCAAATCCAAAAATAAGTGTTCTTTTTGCAATGATTCTAGGTTTTTCCGTTGCAGTTTTTTTTAATTTTAAATCAAAAAACGAATAAGTTGATGAGCAACATTTGGGATAAAATTAGTTATCGGTTAGCAAAGTTAAATCTGTTTATCTATAAGCCTAGGATGCTCTCTTACAATCGGAATTTTCAAAAGGAGAAAGTAATAGGTTTTAGAATTGGGAATACCACCTTTGTTGATAGTCCTAAAAATCTAATTATTGAAGATTTCGTTTACATTGGGCATCACAATTTTATTGAAGCGAGTAACACGATTAAAATTGGAGAAGGATGTCAAATAACATCTTTTGTATCCCTTACTTCTCATTCTAGTCACCAATCAATTAGGCTATACGGTTCACATTATACCAAAGTATCCGAACATATTGGATATGAAAAAGGACCTATCGAAATTGGAGCGTTTTCTTTTGTAGGTCCGTTCAGCGTAATAATGCCAAACACCAAAATCGGCAAAGGTTGTGTAATAGCTGCCCATTCTTATGTAAAAGGGGAGTTCCCTGATTATTCCATCCTTTCCGGGAATCCTGCGAAAATAGTCGGGGATACAAGGGAGAAGGATGCAGTATATTTGGAAAGTCATCCGGAACTTCAGAAATACTACATGAGCGAACAATGACCAAATTGCTTGTAATTAGCTCGAATTCAATTCATACCTTCAATTTTATTGATTTGGTAACATCTCATTTTGATGAAATCTTACTGCTAACCAATAATAAAAACCTCGAACACGAGGTGTCTCAAGAAACAGCTGATTTTCATTTTTCTCCACGTTCATTGCTCAGTACCCCTAGGAAAATCCGCGAAATCGTAAATAACTTTAAGCCTACTCATATCCATGTACATCAAGCCAATAGCTATGCATTTTACACCGTATTAGCCTTAGGGAAGAGGAAAAACATGGTGTTGACAGCTTGGGGCAGTGATATTTTTATTTTACCGAAGCGGAATTTGTTTTGGAGAAAAATAGTTCAATTTTCGGTTAATCGGTTTTCATTTTTAACAGCAGACTCTCAACATTTAGCTGACGAAATGCAAAAATTATGTCAATCAAATGATTCAAAAATAACAGTTGTTAATTTTGGAATCGATTTACAGCCAGTTAGATGCGATAAAGAACCAATATTTTATTCCAATCGATTGCACAAACCTTTATATAGAATAGACAAGGTAATTGAAGGGTTTCATAAGTTTATAACCAATAACGAGGATCAAAGATGGAAGTTGGTCATTGGTGCTACCGGAGACCAAACTGAAAATATAAAGGAACAAGTCATTGCCTTAGGATTATCAGATCGAGTTGAGTTTGTAGGTTGGGTAAATGCTGAGATTAATCGAGCTTGGTATGCGCGCTCTACTTATTGGTTGTCTGTTCCCACATCAGACGCAACAAGCATTAGTCTTTTGGAAGCAATGGCGTATGGTTGTGTTCCCATTTTATCGGATTTACCCTCCAACAAAGAGTGGGTAGAGTCTGGTGTGAACGGTTTGATTATTAGCGAACTCGAATTAGCAGGAAATTTTTTGCCGAAAATAAACTCAGTTGATGTAAAAAAAGCAATTGTTATAAACAAGGAAATCATTGAACAAAGAGGAACTAAGGAGGCCAACAGGCAAAAATTCATTGATATTTACCAACAAATATCAGGATGAGAAAAATTCATATTTGTCATATAACAACTGTTCATAAAGATGGCGATGTCCGAATCTTTCACAAAATGTGTTGTTCTTTAGCAAAAGATGCAAGTTTCGAAGTCTCATGCATTGTTCCAAATGTGGAAAACAGAACAGTTCAAAACGTACGAATCGTAAGTTTTGAGACAGAAATAGAAAATAGGCGCAAGCGAATTCGCGAAGCGGGAAAAAAAGCGCTCTCCACGGCTTTAAAATTAAAAGCAGATATCTACCATCTTCACGATCCAGAACTACTTAGAATCGCCTTAAAATTGAAAAAAAAGACCAATTCAGTGGTTGTTTTCGATTCTCATGAGGATGTGCCCCAACAGATTCTCGACAAATATTGGATTCCTAGCTATCAACGGCGATTAATTTCATGGGCTTTTTCTAAGTATCAACGGTTTGTGTGCGCGAGAATTGATGGTGTCATTTCAGTTACGCCCATCATTTGCCAAAAATTCATGACTTACCAAAAAAATGTAGAACTTGTCGCTAATTTTCCAGATATCAGTGAGTTGGAAGATTATGAAAAAAGTTCTTTTAGTCGAACCATTTGCTACGTAGGTGGAATCTTCAAAACCAGAGGAATTATCGAATTAGTTAAAGCAATAGAACATATTGAGGTGACCTTATTATTGGCGGGAACTTTTGAGTCGGAGGAACTTGAGACAACTGTGCGCTCATTGCCTGGCTGGAGAAAAGTAGAATTCTATGGTCAAGTTGGAAGAAATGAAATTATTAAAATATTGAAAAAAAGCGAAATAGGAATAGTTACTTTACATCCTACTTCAAGTTATGTGGAGGCTTATCCCATAAAAATGTTCGAATATATGGCAATGAAGAATGCTGTCTTAGCTAGTGATTTTCCTATTTGGAGGTCAATTGTTCAGGGAGCCAATTGTGGTGAACTTGTCGATCCCTTGGAAGTTAAAGAAATTGCCGGAAAGCTAAAAGAAATGTTGGATAACCCCGACAAAACAAGAAATATGGGTGCTAATGGCGCCATTGCTGCACGTGACACTTATCAGTGGAGTCGAGAATATGAGAAATTAAAAGCATTTTATTTACGACTTTCAAATCAGCCTAAATGATATTAAGTCGTTTGTCAAGTATTCAAAGAAATCTAACGCTCGCTGATCTCGGCCTTGTTTGGATTATTTTCTTTTCGCTCAATTTTCCGAAAGTTGTCCCTGTGGGATTCATGCTGTTACTTCTTTCTTTATTTCGAAAAAGGAATATGACGTCTATTTTTCCATCAAAAAACGAAATTCTTACCCATCCGATAACTTGGTTTTTAATTTATTATTTACTTTTAGTAATTGGGCTTATCTATTCAGATAATGAGGAATTTGGAATCGTTAAGTTGGAAAATAAACTGACTTTTTTAATATTGCCATTGATGTGGCGAAATCTTATGATATCAAGATCTAGAGAACAATGGAAAATTATTTTCATTGCCAGTGTAGTGATTTCTCTTTCCATATGCGAATTAATGGCTTTATATAGCTTCACGACAAACAAACTTTCAACATTAGAAAATGTTTTTTTCGGGCAACAATTCACATTGCTTCATCGCGGTTATTTTGCTTGTTATCTTATTATTGCCAGTGTTTTTCTTCTTGATATAATTAAACAAAAGGTTGATATAAAATATATTATCGTATTGTTATACATGTATATAGGTGTATTTCAGTCTGCGTCAAAAGTTGGAGTTTTATGTATGATTTTAGTTCTTTTGGTTTATATTATTTATTTTATTGTAAAACAAAGGCTAAAGATAGGCTGGTTATTGTTGTTTGGCTTTGCTGTTGGTTTCTTATTAATCTTCACTATTGAAAATCCAATGAAAAAGAGAATTGAAATTGCGCTCTCTTCCGATTCAAATGTCCCCTTGGAAAATAATAAATCCATCGAAAGTAATGCGGCTAGAATTTTAATGTGGAATGCATCTTGGAATGTTTGGAAAGAAAATTTTTTTATTGGAACAGGAACCGGTGATTACAATGACGAGCTTGTAGCTTACAACAAATCAAAGAATAACATGGGTGTAGTGAAAGAAGAATTAAATTCTCACAATCAATTCTTAAATACGGCGGTTCAATTGGGAATTTTAGGTCTGGTCGTTCTAGTTTTTATATTTATTTCTAGTTATTATCACTCCGAAAGAAGTATTTCCCATGTATTAATATTAATGGTGTTCTTACTTAATTTTTTGGTTGAATCTTTTCTTGAAACGCAAGCAGGGATAGTTCTTTTTTGTACGTTAATACTTTTGATTTTCATTCATGATAAGGAAGGAAAAACTTCAAAACTTAGTTCAGTATGAAGATACTTTTTTTAACCCAATATTATCCCCCTGAAATTGGAGCTCCTCAAAATAGGTTGCACGAATTGGCTGTTCGTTTGAGAGCGCATGGCGTCGAAGTTGAAGTTCTCACTGCGCTTCCAAATTATCCAAAAATGGAAATTCAAGAGGCCTACAAAAATGGAAAAAACCGCGAAGAAATCATTGACTCAATTCCAGTTCATCGTTCGTGGATTTATGTGTCAAAATCAAAAGGAATCATTTCTCGCTTGTTAAACTACTTTAGCTTTGTTTGGTCGTCCTATTGGCGTGGTAGAAAATTAGGGAAATATGATTTTTTACTAGTGGAGAGTCCGCCGCTGTTTTTAGGGTATTCTGCTATGCGGTTGGCTAAAAAAATGAAGGCAAAACTGATTTTCAATGTAAGTGATCTTTGGCCTGAAAGTGCTGAAAAATTAGGTATTGTAACAAATAAACGTTTATTAAAATTGGCATATAACCTCGAGGCAACGTGTTACCAAAGGGCAACGTTGATAACGGGACAAACAGAGGGCATTGTTAACGATATTAATCAAAGGTTTCCGGAAGCTTCTTTGTATTGGTTACCCAATGGTGTCGATGTTGATTTTTACGACCCAGACAAGGTAAAACCTACGAATTTCAGAGAAAAAAATGGATTTACTTCTCAAGATGTTTTGTTTTTTTACGGTGGTATACTTGGGCACGCACAAGGACTTGAAGTAATAGTGCATGCCGCCAATGAATTGAAAGATCAGGTGAACATTCAATTTATTATGCAAGGTTCTGGTCCAGAAAAAGATAAATTAATGAAACTTAAAGAGGACTTCCAACTAAACAATGTTCACTTTCTGGATCCGGTTTCAAAATTAGATATGCCAGGAATTGTTAAAGCAGTTGATGTGGCGCTAGTGCCCTTAAAAAATTTACCCTTATTTCAAGGAGCAATACCATCCAAAGTTTTTGAAGCACTATCGATGAAAAAGCCATTGCTCTTAGGTGTTGATGGTGAAGCTCGCAGACATTTTATTGAAAAGGCGGAGGCAGGGTTGTTTTTTGAGCCAGAAAACGCTAGAGAATTAGCGAAACAAGCGAAAATTCTCGCATTGGATGAGTCAAAAAGACGTATCATGGGAGATAATGCTCGGAAGTATGTAGAAGAACATTTTAACAGAAATAAACTGGCAGCAAGTTTTTTAGAGAAATTAAAAGAAATTCAACAACCATAAGTTAAATACTATGCAAGTTTGTGTGTATTGTGCAAGTAGCGCTAAAATTGATTCCATTTATTTTGATGCAACATCTAAATTGGCAAAAGAGTTTGTAAAACATAATGTAGCCGTTGTTTTTGGTGGAGGTTCATCGGGCTTGATGGGGCAGCTAGCAGATTCAGTATTGGCTAACGGTGGCAAAATTAAAGGAATAATGCCTCAATTCATGAATGAAGTAGAATGGGGGCATAAAGGCGTTTCTGATTTCGTGTATACACATAGTATGCATGAACGAAAAGCAAAGTTTTTGGAGGGAACCGATGCCTTGGTCGCATTGCCTGGTGGAGTAGGTACATTTGAAGAGTTATTTGAAGCAATTACGCTGAAAAAGCTTGGACAATTCACGAAACCAATTGTTGTTTTAAATACTAAAAATTATTTTGAGCCATTTAGAAAGCTCATGCAACATGCCTGTGACGAAGGATTTATGGGAGTTGAATACATGGAGAGTTTTACACTCGTTAATGAACCGCATGAGGTTCTGCCGACAATTATAAAAATGGCAAATTGGACGAAAGGTTTGCTTGACGCGGGAAAGTATAGGCATTAATCATTTTTACTACTTTTGTTCTCATGATTCCATTTTCTCCCCCTAGAATAGACCAACGTGTCTTAGATGAAGTAAATCAAGCCTTGTTAAGTGGTTGGATTACAACTGGTCCAAAAACCAAATTGTTTGAAAAGAAAATTACGGAATATTGTGGCTGTAAAACTACGGTAGCTGTAAATTCTTGGACAGCTGGTATGGAGGTTTTTCTCAGGTGGTGGGGTGTAGGTGAAGGCGATGAAGTAATTATCCCCGTTTACACGTACTGTGCTAGTGCAAATGTTGTTATTCATACCGGCGCAAAACCTGTGATGGTGGATATTAGCTCAGATGACTTTAATATATCATTGGAAAAAATTAAAGCAGCCATTACCCCACGAACCAAGGTGATTATGCCTGTTGACATTTCAGGATACCCTTGTGATTATAACGCTATTTATGCTATAGTTGAGGCTGCTAAAAGTATTTTTAAAGCCAAAAATGATAATGAGCGTAAATTGGGAAGAATTTTAATTGCTGCGGATGCTGCGCATAGTTTTGGTGCTATATACGACGGGAAAAGAAGTGGTTGTCTAGCTGATATTACTTGTTTCTCTTTTCACGCAGTCAAAAACTTGACTACGGCCGAGGGAGGTGCAGTTTGTTTCAATCTACCTAATACCTTTGATCACGATGAAATTTACAAAGAGTTTTGTATAAAAATCTTGCATGGTCAATCGAAAGATGCGTTAGCAAAAACAGTTAAAGGGGCTTGGCGCTATGATGTGCTCGAGCCGGGATTTAAATGTAATATGACGGATTTGCAGGCCGCAATCGGTCTGGTAGAACTCGAACGATACGAAGAGAATTTAGAAAGAAGAAAACAAATATTTGAGGCTTATGACGCGGCCTTTAAACCAGAAAATTGGGCAATTACTCCCGTTTATAAAAGCGACAATAGAGAAACTTGCTACCATCTTTATTTGTTGAGAATCGCAAATGTATCCGAAGCGCAACGCGACGCAATCATTCAAGAGATTTTTGAGCAAGATGTTGCAGTGAATGTTCATTTTCAGCCCTTACCTCTCTTGACTGCATACAAGGAAAGAGGTTATTCAATCGACGATTACCCGGAGGCCTATTTAAAGTATGCCGCTGAAATTTCGCTTCCTGTTTATTACAACTTATCCGATGACCAAGTAAATACTGTAATTTCTGCCGTTAAAAATGCGGTCAAATTGGTGTTAGTATAATTTAAGTTTTTCTCTTTGAAATATTGAATCCCAAAATTGCCATAGGAAAATAAGCTAGGATTAAATCTATGGAATCAAACCAAAGTGGCGAAGGTAAAATCATTACCATATAAAACCCACCGGCAAAAAATAGTCCAGCAATCAACAAAGGGAAAAATAACCTTTTTGCTTTAGCAAAATAGGTATAAAAAATGACACCAATTAAGGTGCCTAAAGCGTGTGATAAGAAAGGAAATAGGTAGTGTTTCGTTTCCATTTCGGACATTGCTTTCGCTAAGTCTTCTGCATTATTCATGTCATAACCTTCAGGAGGTGGTATTAGTTCCATCCCAATAGTTAATATTAACGAATTGAAAGCTGCGCCTAATACTATTGAAACTAAAAAAATAAATACTGATTTCATTTGGTAATTTCAACAAAAATATGGAAATAACCTGTCACCTAGCACTCTCTTATCCATTTCAATTTAGAAATTCTCACATTGGAATAAGGAAAAACAACTTTGCGAAAAATGGGGTAGAGTATTCGCGTGAAAAATCGAGCTGTTTTGTAAATCTTGCCTATTTGCCAAGTAACTGAAATGTGCTGAACGCCATCCTTTGTAAGAACAACATAGTTCTTTGAATAATAAGTTGGCAATACATCGAGTACTCCATCTGGACCGGGGAATTCATGCAAGACTCTTACGTGGGATAAATTACTTGAATTTTTTTCAAATTGCTTTCGAAGTTTATTCCATCTTTTGTTTTTTATACAAGTACATAAATGGCAATTCTTTGAACAGGTTTTACCAAAGAATAAATCAGTATTGAAATCATCCTTTTGCATGTGAATGGTTGTATAGTTCGAATAAATTCCACCTAGTGGTAATTCAAGTCGATTCAACGAATCTGGAGTAAATTGTCCTTTCTCTCGGTGATAGAAAAAATGTTGAGAAAATGGCTCTGAGTATGGATCATAATGAACGAGTACTTCGTAATCTTGAATGGCAAGATTTGGAACTAGATACGATGATTCAATATGTTTTAATTGATTTTTTCGATCATTCAGAAAAATGGGGAAGGTGTAAGATTCCTTGGGTTCCAAATTTACAATACTTGGGTATCCTCGATAAAGTGACGTATCCATTTCTAATTCGATGGGATCCGTGTAAACCTGCTCATAAAAGTCACCTGAGGAAGGAAAGATTCCAGAACTAGAACTTGTAACTTTATACCATTGTAGTTGAATAATTCGCTTTCCTTTGTTTTGTGAAGACGGAATAACGATGGCATGCCGAATCGAGTCAAGATTGGTGAAAACTACATTCCATTGAATGATATTATTTGTATTTGCCGCGGTTGTAACAGGTTTTAGCTCTACGGAAAGGTAAATCGGACGAAGGTTTGCGGATGAATTTTCTAAGATAAACGCAACAAATAAGAAAATTAAAAATGGTTTTTTCATAGTGAGTTAATCTCTGAACATTTTTGGATAGCGAGGAGCATTTTCTACCAATTTATTCCATTCTTTCCAGGTATAGTATCGATTTTCAAATTCAAGTTCACCATCACTATATATAATGAGTTGTGCATTTTGGCCATTTTCAGTATAGGAAACGCGTGCAAAACAATCCTTCATTTCTGTAATTGAAAGTGAGGGTTCCTTTGCTCGAGGATAAGGATAGTCAATTTCTATCCCCCGATAATTCTGATTTCCTTCTAATTTCTGATAAAAAAAGGAAGCATGTTCACCTAAATATTTTTGAATTAAAAAATACGTGAGATAATCCTTTAGTATTATTTCACCTTGATAAATGCCATTTTCCAATTTTAATTCATCCAGCTTCCAATTCATACTATCTAAGATGTGCAATAACGATTTAACACGGGTATTTGATGTGTCTCGTCTTTCTAATCCAATGTAATATACTTGTGGCAATTGAATAATCAATGCGGGAGTTTCTACCTTTTTTAATTCGAAAGTTTGATCTTCTTTTTCGAGAGCCTTTTGAGCCATTCCAATCCAATAGGCAATGGAATCTCGTTTAAGCAGCATTTCCTCCCACGATTTAAATGTGGCAGATTGAGGTATTAGGGAATTCGCACTAAGCTTAAATTCCTTTTGCTCCTTAGAGCTGAAATTATCCCATGAGATTACATCCTTTTGGTTTTCCGAGCAACCGAACTTGTATTTTTTGGAATAGATAATTGTTCCATTGGGATTTTGAACGTTCCATTCTCCATTCCGAATTCCTTTATCATAAGTTCCCGTGGTAAGATTTCCTGATAGTGTGTCTAGTTCAACTATATTACCATGTGAATGATTCTCTAAATATTCTTTTTTAGAAAATAAAATCCCAGTTGAACTGTAGTGCTCATTAATTTTTAGATTATTGTTAATTTCCACTTTAAGTTTTATTCCTCCGGAGTTGTAATATTGAATCGCTAGTTGATAAACCTCCTTTGGACGATTAGTTGAAGTTTGTTCTGAAAGTAAAATCCACGAAGAATTCCATTTTTTATACTGATCGAATCGCGTGGTTTCTATCCAATAACCATGTCGATATTTTTCCATTTGACCATTTTGAAAATAGCTCACAAAATTGGTGTCTGCATTTGGTAAATTATTCTGAATTGATTTGAGTTGGAGGTTGTCGTAATAGAGTTTCTCGAAAAGCAAATAGTTTTGGTTATTCCAATTGCTTTGTGTTCCGTTCGAATAAATGGCATGCCTCAAAGTTTTCCCATTCTCATTCCATTTAGTAAGAATTCGTCGATTTTCTTTGTCGATATATTTTTCCTCAAGTTTAATTCCGGCAT
>CAZLVX010000008.1:8915-34249 GCA_964562965.1 uncultured Lishizhenia sp. | reverse complement strand
TTAGAAATCGATGCCGTTGTTTGTCCTCCAGGTGACCAACTCACCTGATATGGAGACGTGCCTCCTGAATATACAACCGTCGCCGATCCATCATTAGCTCCAACACAACTGATGTCGCGACCATTGTAATTAGATGTCTTACTCGCTGTAGCCAATAATGAAGTAGGTTGCGTTATGGTGTAAACAGCCGTATCCTTACAGGTATTCGCATCCGTGACAATAACCGTGTACGTGCCAGGTGATAAACTTGTTAAAGATGGACTTGTTGAACCGCCCGGACTCCATTGGTATTGATACGTAGGAGTGCCCGATGAGGAGGATACAGAAATGGATCCGTTATTCAACCCAAAACATGTTACATTTTGAATATTTGTCGCACTCAAAATTGGATTTAAATTTATAACAACAGTATCCAAAATATTGTCATATGTGCATGAACCGTCAATCAATGAAACGGATACAATATATTCACCGCTATTACTGGCTGTTGCATTTGGTATTGAAATATTGGAGGACGTTGCTGAAAAACCTCCTGGTCCTGACCATAAATAATTCGCATATACCGAATTAACCGTCCAAAGATGCAAAGAATCACCTTCACAAAATGGAGCGTCATTAAAAATATCAATTTCCGGACAATTAGGAGCAAAAACAGAAATTAAATTCGAAGTAGCCGAGGGACATCCGTTGGCATCGTACACATCTGAGGCACCGCCGTTATTATAAGAATTACCTGAAATATCACCTTCTCCAAAGATATAAGCTTTATTCTCTAGCGTACTGTCACAACTTAAAATAACACAATCATCAACCACACGAACTCTGAATCGAACCACTGCACTATCCGCTCCGTTTGAAGAGTTAATCATCAATCCACCGATAGCATTAGTCGCACCTGCATTTACCCGCGCCTTAATTGTTCTTGACGCTGCAATATATTCAGCTTGGTCGTCTCCCACACCATCCGTTTTTGGACCGACAAAAGGACCATTTAAAAAAGAAATAGAGTTTGGAATATACTCGGTTCTTATGTCTAAAGTATCTGTAATGTAGGTGTTCAGCGATAAATCAGAACCTATGTTTTTTCCAACAATCGTATACTCCAAAATATCATTTGGCATGGCAGGAGCACCATTTAGGTCGTTAATATAAACTGTTGCCCTCAAATCAGGTTCATATATATCAATGGCGGATGTAATAACACGTGGCATGATTGCATCTTGTGTGGTTACAACACGAACTGTTGCTGAGGTAGCGGAATTCGGTAAATATGTCTGTGTGGTATTGTTGGGAATAAAAATACCATTGTCAAATCCCAAAGTATTGTTGTAACTTGGATTTCGATATGGCGTGAGTGCTCCATTATAAGTCAGTGTGCTATTGAAAAAGTCATTGGGTTGCCTTAAAGGATCTGGCACATCTAAAAAAGAACCATTGCCGTTAAATTGTAAGCGATCACCTGGAATACTCCTGTCTCCCTCATGAGCTACGATACCTAATTCAAAACTAACGGGACCGACTGATGGCGTGGTAAAACCTGAAATAGGAATATCTAAATTGTTTTGATTACTGACATATGCCATACCATCAAATACGGTAAGATTCCGCATGGACATCAGAGAGTTTTTATAAACGACGACTATCGACCAAGCGCCAAATAGGTTATTCGCTCCTGTTTGAGACACTACGTTAGCAACAGTAAATCTTCCATTTCCTCCAGTTGGTTGAACCAAGCTTGTAATATCTTTAAAACAAAAATATCCTGGCATCGCAAAACTTGGATTTCCTGGAATTGTTGTCACATCAATTAATTGGTCTGCTGTTAAATTCTGATAAAGTCCATTGCCAACTTTTATTCTGACTTGATTTCTATTCGCGTAATAGGTTGTTGATTGCTGAACACGTGCACTCCAATATAAACCTGCCCAAGTCACCTCGCTGCAAATGGGTAAGTTCAAACTATCACTTGAAGACATAAAAGTACTAGGATTGCCATCTATATCTACATAACCCAGCGTGATTCCTCCATCCTGATTGTGATTTCCATTCGGCGGAAATTGATTTTGATAAACCCCGCAATTAGCATTTGTCGCGTTACAAGTAATGGCTACGTTCGACATCATCACAATGCCCCCTTTTTGATTACTTTGATGACGAATAGAAAAAGGTGTTTGAATTTGAGCTGATAACGAACTCATTTTCAGAACAATAAATAAAACAAGATATAATAGTAGTTTGATAAGTGTCTTAATTACGTTTAATAAACGAATGGCAATGGGAAAATGTTGCTTTGAAAGCAGATAAAAACTATCGTTTAATGATTTCAACTTATTTCTAAAATGTGTAATGTTTTATTTTTTTTGCGTTTAGGGTATAAAATATATCCCCATGAAAAAGTCTCTTTTATTCTTATTTATTGGCAGTATTGCATCACTCTCCTATGCATCGGCCTCAACAACGGAAACAAACAGCAACTTAAGTCCGGTTACGTTGACTGAAACTAATTTAGTTCAATTGAAAAAGTTCACAACGAAAACAGAAGCTTCTTTATGTCCTCCTGGAAAAAAAAGACGCGGTAGTCCATATAGATCAGGTACAGGTGGAAAAAAATGGGGTGGAAAAGTAGGTGCTTGTGCTAAAAAAAGAAGACGCTAGTTGTTTATTTAATAATTTCCTGCTCAAAAAAGAATTGATACCTTAGCGGAATGCTGAGGTATCATTTTTTAATCCTATTATTCGTGGTTCTGTCTTGTGGGGAAAAAGAAATTCAAACTAAAAATCTCGAGAAACAACATATTGAAATTTCAGATTCCATCAAGGAGAAACCTATCAGTTGGAAAAATCCCATGTTGACACCAATGGGGAATGATTTAGTTCGAATGATTCGTGCCTACTATTTAGTTGGTGAGGTTGATAAAGCACTCCCATTTTTACTATTACCACCTTCGATAGACAAAAATAAGTTAGCCAATTTGCTTCAGAAAGCTAACTGGGGATATGAGCTTAAGGTTACCAATGTAAAGTGGATGAACGACTCGATCTTTCAATTAAGTGTTAAAACTCAAAAACAACAAACCACTGGTCTCGAATTCTATCATGGCAAAATTGTAAATGACACAGCAAAACTAATTGTTTATGCTAACTCGAATTGCCCCTTTGTTAAGCAAGAAAAATAAAAGTCTCAACTTTTAAAATTAGGCTTTATTGTGACCTCTGAGGGATTATTCCATGAACCTGAATTGGAAGGCTCATTCCAAGTATAGAACCTCTAACTTCTTACGCAGTTCTTGGCTTTCCATTTTCTATTGTTTAGTAAAATTCCATTTTTTTGAAAAAGAAATCTAACCAAAAAACCTCGACTTTTAAAAGTCGAGGTTCCTTTTGTGACCCCGGAGGGATTCTAACCCCCAACCCTCAGAGCCGAAATCTGATGCGCTATACAGTTGCGCCACGGAGCCGAAATCGTGATTAAATATATTCTAAAAAGTTTTAGCAGAATAAAATAAGTAACCGCTAGTGTGACAAAATTAACGCGACTTATTGAAAAACACAAATTAACTTCTTGTATATTCGTAAATAAATTAATTAAAATGAACTCAAAAAAAATTGTGAGCCTGCTTATCCTTTCATCTTTACTCATTTCATCTTGTGGAGTTGAATATGTAAAAACAGCGGATGTTCAAGCTGAACTGCAGCAGACATTAAATAAAATCAACAGTGAAAAGGGCAAATTAGAGGAACGTGTAAAGCGATCAAATCAAGAATTAACCCCGTATCAAATTTGTTCCGATACAACTAAAAACATCTCAAAAGCCAAAGCTAAAATTTCGCAATTAGAAGCTAATTCTTTGCAGTTAAAATCCATAAGCGGTGCTTTAGAAGCTGAAATGAAAAATTTTACATCTTACACGAATGGTAAACCCGTAATTGTTTCAAAAATGACAGAATGGCAAAAGTTATCCCAAACACGCCAACTATTTAAAGACAACTCAGCCAAATGGGATGCCGGAAATACAGGGCTCGACGCTCAAGGAAATAGTATCAGTGCATTTATTAAAGATACGCTCGCGCCTTCATTGAAAAAAGCAAATCCCAACGATTACCTGTCTAAACTTTCATCAGAAGTCAATACACTTGAAGGAAAAGTAAATGGTCTTACTCAAGAATTTACCGGGCTCAAGTCTTCAGTTACTGATAAAATTTCCAAATACAAGCGTTTTTTTCCAGATGTTGTAAAAAAGATTGAAGCTGAAATGTCCGGAATTCAATCCAAATACGATGCCTTAATGACACCCGTGAAAGAGCTAAATGAAGTTAAAAATAACTTCAAAAATAAAACAGCAGGCATGAGCGTCATCTATAGTTGTCAGAAAGAATGGAAAGAAATGCTCCAATTAGATGGGGTAATCATGGAGAAGGCTAAAAAAATAACTAACATTGAAGCAGAAATTAAAGACAAGCGCAAAATAATTGACGCGCTTTTAGCTAAACTCCTTTAATTCACTAAAGACGCCTTCTTTCAAGGAGCAAGGGGAAATAACAATTTCTTTGATGCCGATACTTTTTATTACCCATCTCGTTTTTACAGCCGCGATTGGAGCCATTTTTTTTCGAATCGGAATAATGAAACTGTTTACATCTCGCTCTGCTTGAGTGGAGGTAATGATTTTCTCCAATTCTTCTAAAAAAAGCGACAATACGACCTCTTGCGTTTTTAATCCATCTGGAAATTTCGTTCGATTGACCAATTCAAAAAAAGTTTCAAAGCTTCCCGACGCTCCAACCAAGACATCGGCAGTTAAATCAAAAAAAGAGGGATCACAATTTTCCTCGAGGAAATCTTCTATTTTTCGAATATCTTCCTGATTAAGTGGGTCAGAAAAATGGAACTTCTGAAATATCCTAGATACTCCTATATTTAATGACATAGATTTTGTTGGTTTCCCTCCCTCAACTTGAATAAACTCTGTACTTCCGCCTCCAATATCCATAATGAGCGATGAATTCGGAAATGAGTAGGTGCAGGCAATCCCTTTAAATATTAGTTCTGCTTCACGCAAACCATCAATTACCTCAACTCTGATGCTTGTCTGATTGAATATTTCTGCACAAAACTCTTCGCTGTTCTGAGCATCTCGAATGGCGGATGTTCCAATGGCGTGAATTTTTGAGACTTTATGTTCATCACAAAGCAATTTAAATCGTTTTAAACATAAAATTGCCCGTTGTGTGGCTTCTGTAGTGATCAGTCCGTCGTTTATTCCACCCATGCCAAGTGCAACCCCTTCTTTTGTTGAATACGAAATACGTAATGATTCATTTATCCAACTGCCAATAGCTAAATTAAAGGTGTTCGTACCTAAATCGATTACAGCAATTTGCATCTTATCTTTTTTTAGTGAGAAAACTTTTAGTTCTCACGCCAAAATTTAGAATATTAGCTTGGTACAATCTACTCGCTAAGTATAGAAAAAGACCTGTAGAAACCAACAAGACCAGTAATGAAATCGTATAGGATATCGAACTATGACCTTCGTAATAACCTTGACCAATTCTCACCAATTGTACCACAGGTGAGGTGAAAGGGACCCATGCAAACATGTCGACCCATTCGTTTTCAGGTTTTAATACGGTTATATAACCCACACCTAATGAGAAAAACAAAACTCCGATTAAAGGTAAGGTAAATTGTTGACCATCTGATTCTGAATTACTCATTGCTCCAATAAAACTAAAAAATGCACCGTAAAACAAATACCCTAAAACAAACAGAATTACAAAATTGCTCAGCATAATGGTATAGTCAATTTGATTATATAGAACATCTAGCAACTTGTTTTGCGTTTGATTAGACAACTGCTGAGAAAGTTGAACCTTAACTTCTTCTGACGATTGTGCCCAATTAGCAGGATCCAATAAGTCGGGATAAAGAGTCTCCCTCATGACGTAAAGACCTAAACCTACCAGAATCACCCAAGTTAAAAACTGAACGAGTGCGGCAAAACCAATCCCTATGATTTTTCCAAACATCAGAGCGCGAGAACTGGCTGAAGCCAACATTATCTCAACGATTCTATTGCTTTTATCTTTCGCTGTGCTTCGAACAATAGCAAGTCCAAACAATAAAATAAACAAGACAATTACCGCTCCAAAACCAAGTCCCACAAATCCCTCAATCCTCGACGTTTTCTTTCCTGGATCCTGAATATCGATGTAATCAAAATTTAAAGGTTGTTTAATATTTCTGAACTCCTCCAACGTAACATCTAAGTATTTATTTTCTATAAATGCCTCTTCAAGTCTCCTTTCTACCTCCAATTGCATAGCAATTTTTGCCTCCACCCCGATCTCCTCTCGGTAAAAAACCTTTACCACCTTGTTGGACAATACTTTTTGATTAATTTCAATCCAAACGTCATAAGAGGCGAGATTTGGGTTGTCAAGAAATTCTGTATGCTCAAAACTCACATCTCTTATATCATAAGAAATATTACTTTCCCCTTTTATCATTTGGCGATTCACCAAAATATAGGCAGGATCTGTAACTATAGCTTTTACGCTTTTCTTACCCTCATCGCTTATTCTCAAAAGTAAAAAGATGAGCATTAAAAGAACCATTGGTCCGATGAAAAGCATCCAAAGGAAACTTGTGCTTCGGAGTCTCTCGGTAAATTCTCGCATTGCTATTATCCAACTATACTGCATCTTTTTCTTCAATTAGTTGCACAAAAACTTCTTGCATATCGGGAAAATACTCTTCAATTGCTTCAATTTGAATATGATTCATTAGCGAAGACATCAACTCATTGATAGAATTTTTACCACGTTTACGAACACGAACTAAGAATCTATTCTCGCCTAAATCTTCCTTTTGAATGAGCTCAAATCCTGTCCACAAACCATTCGCCAAGGCCACCATATTGCCCTTAAAACGAATAGTAAATTCATCTTGCTTAAAGCGATCTCTCAAATTCCAAACGCCATCTTCTACTAATTTTTCTGAATGGTAAATCAATGCTATTCGGTCACAAATTTGATCTACACTTCTCATGTTGTGTGTTGATAAAAGGATGGTTTTCCCTTCTTTTTTGAATGAGTGAATTTTATCTAAAATTAATTGCACATTTAAAGGGTCAAAACCCGAAAGCGGTTCGTCTAGAATAACAAGAGAAGGATCATGAAGCACTGCTCCAATAAACTGTACCTTTTGGGACATTCCTTTCGATAAATTCTCAATTTTATTTTTTGACCAATGAGCGATTTCAAATTCTTCAAGCCATTTTTTCGATTGTTGGGCAGCATCAAAGGAGGTTAATCCCCTCATTCTCCCAAGAAAAATTAAATGATCTATTACCTGCATACTTCGGTACAATCCTCTTTCCTCTGGAAGGTAGCCGATTTCGTTCAAGTTTTTTAATCGAATAGACTTACCATTCCAAAGTACCTCACCTGAGTCTTGCCGAATAATGGTATTGATGATTCGAATTAAGGTAGTTTTTCCAGCACCATTCGGGCCAAGTAGACCAAATATTTGACCTGATTGCGCGGTAATACTTACTTCATGAAGAGCATTTTTTTTACCGAAACTTTTAGAAATTTCCTTTACTTCTAACATTTAACGATAAAACTAATCATTTCGTTTTATCGACTCGTCAACTCCTCCAAATTTCTTTCCACTGTGACCAGTTGAATTTTTTCGCAAAGATGAAAAACAAAACTACATACAAAACGATAGAAGATAAGATAGCATCGTAACCGTTTCCGGGAATACTTGTATCCAGAAAGATTGCATCTGTCTGAAATGCTTGCCAATCACTTGTGATAACCAATGCTGCAAAAATATTATTTGCGGCGTGGTAACCCAATGTTAGCTCAATACCATCATCAAAAAGCACAACCAAACTAAGAAATATTCCTGCCATGATATAATAAAAGACCAAATGAAAACCTACTGCAGCAATTTCTGGATTACCCAAATGAATAAGACCGAACATAATTCCAGAAATCAACGCTGAATGTCCATTGTGTCCCAATCTTAATTTTAATCCCTGCATGAGATAACTTCGAAACAATAATTCTTCTGCCGCGATTTGAATTGGAATTAATAACAATACTAAAAACGCCATCGGCACGAATTTCTTCCAATCAAAAATAAGTTGCAGCCCATCGTTTGAGGCCAATCGGATGACTAGGGTAACGAGAAGAAAAAATGTCATCACACTAAAACTAAAGAACACGCGCTTCCAATCAAAAGCAGCTCTATTCGTGAAAACACTTTGAATACTGCGCTTGTGAATATACCTTACCGCCAAAATAATTAAGCAAAAGACTACAACGAAAGGAAATAGAATGAAAACAAAAAAACCATTTTTCCCTAGAAGATTTTGGTAATCAATTTGAGTACTGAGATTAGACAGTTCTTCTTGAGAAAAGAATGGAACTAAAGTAAGTAATCCAATAAATTGACTTGCAACATAACCGAAAATTATAAGTCCAACGGCTGCAAGAAAAGATGCTGAAGAAGTTTTTCCTATAGAAGCTAAATCAGTGAATCTTTTCATGAGAACATATCACGCATTCTTCCGAAAAATCCTTTGCCCTTTGCTTCTGCACCAGGAGTGAAATTTTCACTGTTTTTCATTTTCTCCATCCACTCGCGCTCTTCCTTCGTGATCGTATTGGGTGTATAGACATTAATATGAACAAACAAATCTCCGGTAGCATATCCTTGAACACTTGGCAAACCCTTTCCTCTCAAGCGCAATACTTTTCCGCTTTGCGTTCCCGGTTCTATTTTTATTTTTGCCTTTCCGTTTACAGTCGGAATTTCAATTGATTCTCCCATGACCACATCGGCAAAATTTACCACGGCATCGTAATGAAGATGCTCTCCTTCTCTGCGCAATTCTTCGTGCTCTATTTCTTCGATTACCACAATTAAATCTCCCGCCACACCATTAAATGGACCTGCGTTTCCTTTCCCTCGAACACTTAATTGCATTCCTTCTTCAACTCCTGCTGGGATATCAACCTCAATCACATCCTCTTGTCTCCTTAATCCTTGAGCATCCGCATCTGCTGGTTTCTTGTCAATCATTTTTCCTGCACCCTGACACGTATGACAGGTTGATTGTGTTTGCATTGCTCCAATAAATGTTTGCGTAACTCGTGTTATTCTCCCCGATCCGTTACAAGTCTGACAAGATTTATAAGTTACCCCTTCTGCATTGACGAGCTTGTTGACTTTTATTTTTTTATTAACCCCATTCGCAATTTCTTCAAGCGTTAACTTCATTTTTACTCGAAGATTGGTGCCTCTAACCACCCTGTCTCCACCCCTACTTCCACCAAAACTTCCGCCACCGAATGCACTACCAAAGATATCTCCAAACTGAGAGAAAATATCGTCCATATTCATACCTCCGCCACCAAAACCGCCTTGTCCCATTCCCGCATGACCAAAACGATCGTATTGAGCTTTCTTCTCTTGATTACTCAACACTTCATATGCCTCTGCAGCTTCTTTAAATTTTTCCTCTGCCGTGGAATCTCCAGGATTTTTATCAGGGTGATATTTTAATGCTAATTTGCGGTATGCTTTTTTAATCTCACCTTCATCAGCATTTTTAGAAACGCCCAAAACTTCGTAATAATCTCTTTTTTGACTCATTTTCTTTGTTATTGACCTACGACAACTTTGGCAAATCGAATTACCGTATCGTTCAAATAATATCCTTTTTCAATGTCGTCAATCACCTTGCCTTTAAGCGAATCTTCAGGTGCAGGAATATTGGCAACAGCCTCATGTAATTCACTGTCAAATGCTTCTCCTTTTGCTTGCATGGCTTTGAGCCCCTTTGATTCAAGAATCGATCTAAACTTGTGTTGAATTAAACCAAATCCTTCCTTTAACACAGTTGGATCCTCAACATTCTCATTACTCGCTACAGCTCGTTCAAAATCATCGAGAACAGGCAACAAATCTTTCATTAAGGAAGCATTAGCATTAGAAATTAATTGAACTTTTTCCAAATTTGTTCGTTTTCTCAAATTCTCGAAATCAGCATATAACCTTAAAAATCGATCATTCAATTCTGCTAATTTTTCTTCTGCTGTCGGTTCTTGATTCGACTCCTGCTCTGGTGTATTGTCTATTGAATCCATTTGATTTTCTTGACTTACCTCGTTGTTTTCAGTCATTTCTTCGTTCGATTTCGCTTTACTTTTCGACATAATGTTAAGGTTTCTTGCGCAAGTGACAAAGATACTGCCATTCTTGAATTTAAGACATGTCGTCATAAAATGAGAATTTCAACTAGAAAAAATGTCAGTTTTGACACTAAAACAATGAACCGAAATTCTTTTTATACCAATAAAAATCACCAAATAACTATCTTCGCAGCATGTACAGTACACAATTCGACGAAATAATTCAATTTAGGCGTTCCAATAGAGTATTTGATGCCTCCATTGAGGTACCTGAGGAAGTAATGGTTAAGAGTTTAGAACGCACCGTTCTATCTCCAAATAGCAGTAATATGCAATTGTGGGAATTTTATTGGATTCATTCAAATTCGGAGTTGGAAAAATTCGTTCCACTTTGTCTCAACCAACAGGCAGCCAAAACCGCCAAAGAAATGGTAGTTTTCGTAACTAGAAAAGATAAATGGAGATCTCGAGCTAAATGGAATTATGAAAAAATTAAAAGCACTATCACGGGTGAACCAGGAAAACTTCAAAAAGGCGGACTAGATTATTACGGTAAGGTGATGCCTTTACTTTATTCAAACGACGGGTTGGGAATCATGTCTACAGTAAGAAGAAGTATTTCCTTTTTTATGGGGCTAAGAAAACCATTTTATAGAACCGGTGGCGTTGCAAATCAACGCATAATGGTTCACAAATCTTGTGCATTAGCAGCTCAAACTTTCATGTTGTCGATTGCAGCTGAAGGATTCCACTCATGCCCTATGGAAGGGTTTGATGAAATGCGTGTAAAGCGCGCATTGAATTTACCACGAGGCGCAGAAATTAACATGATAATATCCGTAGGTAAAGGAACCGAAGAAGGAATTTGGGGTCCACGATTTCGAGTACCAAACAATGAAGTAATTTTCAAGCGATAAAAAAAGGCCACAAATTGTGGCCTTTTTTTGTTTGAATCTGTTTTTACTATTCTTCAGTAGTATTTGATTTTTTATTTGCTTTGGCTTTTTTTACCGCAACAGATAATTCTTCTTTGCCCTCCTGCACATCCATAGTGATTGTGTCACCGTCAGAAAGATTTGACTTGATAATTTCCTCTGCTAATGGATCTTCAATGTATTTTTGAATTGCTCTCTTCAACGGACGTGCACCAAATTTCTCATCATATCCTCTATCAACAATAAAATCTTTCGCTTTTTCCGTCAATTCTATCTGATACCCTAGGTTGTTGATTCTCTGGTAAAGTTTGTCCAATTCCAAATCAATAATCTTATGTATTTCCTCTCTTCCGAGTGATTTAAACATAATCATATCATCAATCCTATTTAAAAATTCAGGTGAAAATGCTTTTCTTAAAGCATTTTGAATCACTGCTTTGGAGTTTTCATCACGAGATTCCTGTTGCGACTTTGTGCCAAAGCCAACTCCAGTTCCAAAATCAGCTAATTGTCTTGCTCCAATGTTAGATGTCATAATCAAAATAGTGTTTTTAAAATCTATTTTTCGACCAAGACCATCGGTCATGTGACCATCATCCAACACTTGAAGTAGCAAGTTAAATACATCAGGATGCGCTTTTTCAATTTCATCCAAAAGAACAATTGAATAAGGCTTTCTTCTCACTTTTTCAGTTAGTTGTCCACCCTCCTCATAACCTACGTATCCTGGAGGAGCACCTACAAGTCTTGAAATTGAAAATTTCTCCATGTACTCTGACATGTCTATTCTTATTAATGATTCTTCAGAGTCAAATAGATTTTTTGCTAGGATTTTGGCTAGTTGAGTTTTTCCGACACCAGTTGGCCCGAGGAAAAAGAATGAACCAATTGGTTTATTAGGATCTTTAAGTCCTGCTCTATTGCGCTGAATAGCTTTAACTACTTTTTCAACCGCTTCGTCTTGTCCTATGACTTTACCGCGAATGGACTCAGCCATTTTGACCAATTTGCCAGTTTCCGTTTGAGAAACTTTGGTAACAGGTATTCCACACATCATAGAAACAACATGCGCAACGTCCTCTTCAGATACAACAACTTTATTGTTTTTTGATTCTTCTTCCCACTTTTTCTTTGCCTCTTCTAATTGCTCTTGAAGTTTTCGTTCAGAATCTCTCAACTCTGCCGCTTTCTCATATTGCTGTGATCGAATGACTTCGGCTTTCTCGTCCTTCAACTCTTCTACCTTAGCCTCGATATCCAGAATTTCTTGTGGAACATTGATATTTGTTATGTGAACACGAGATCCCACCTCATCCAGTGCATCGATTGCTTTATCCGGTAAATGTCTATCCGTTATGTAACGTTCTGTCAATTTCACACAAGCCGCAACAGCTTCTGGCGTGTAAATTACAGAATGGTGATCCTCGTATCTCTCTTTTATGTTATTCAAAATTTGAATCGTCTCGTCAATCGACGTCGGCTCGATAAGAACTTTTTGAAATCTACGCTCTAAAGCACCGTCTTTTTCAATGTACTGACGGTATTCATCCAAGGTAGTAGCACCAATAGCTTGCATCTCTCCCCTTGCCAGAGCAGGTTTGAACATGTTTGATGCATCCAAAGATCCGCTAGCTCCTCCCGCTCCAATAATTGTGTGAATTTCATCAATAAAAAGAATAATATCCGGATTTCTTTCGATTTCTTGCATTACCGCTTTCATACGCTCTTCAAATTGACCTCGATACTTAGTTCCTGCAACAAGCGATGCCAAATCCAACGAAATAATACGCTTGTTGAAGAGCACACGTGAAACTTTGCGTTGAACGATGCGAATTGCAAGCCCTTCCGCTATGGCACTTTTTCCAACTCCTGGTTCACCAATTAAAATAGGATTATTTTTCTTTCTTCGCGATAATATTTGACTAACTCGCTCAATTTCTTTCTCTCTACCTACAATTGGATCTAAACGCCCAACTTCAGCCATTTTTGTTAAGTCTCTTCCAAAATTATCCAACACTGGTGTTTTAGATTTCGGATCTGCAGGTTTTTTCTGCGCAGAGAAAGATTCCTCTTCGTCTCCACTTCCAGGAAATTCTGCGCGTGGCAATTTGCGCTCATCTGCCGACGCCTCGTATTCGTCTTTTGCGTTTTCGTACATAATTCCGTATTTGTTTAATAATTGACATGCCGCACAATCTTCGTATCGTAATATAGTTAACAATAAATGCTCCGTTCCAATTATTGGCGATTTAAATTGCTTGGCTTCTAAATATGATTGTTTGATAATATTCTCAGTTTGCTTGAGTAAAGGGAGATTTGTATTTAGTAAATTGGTTACACTTGACTTCGCTAAAACTTTTTCCAACTCTTTTTTCATTTGAGAAAAGTCCAACTGAAATTCGTTTAGAATATGAATAGCTGTCCCCTCGTTTAACTTGATTAAACCCAACAGAAGATGTTCCGGACTCACAAATTCATTCGACAAACGCACAGCCTCTTCCCTACTGTAGGAAATCATGTCTTTTACCCTAGGAGAAAATTTCGCTTCCATAACTTTAGATACAATTTACAAATATAACCTTAAATTTCCAAAAGAGATCGTGATTTATCCACAATAACGCTGTGGATTTTGTTAGTAAATACCTTCTTCAAAAGTGACTATAGGCGTTGTTTTAACTTAACTTTGGAGGCTTTGAAAATCAAAGTGTGAAAGGAATAAAATAGCAATTATGGCAGAAGGAGAAAAAATTATTCAGATAAACATTGAGGATGAAATGAAATCAGCCTACATCGATTATTCGATGTCGGTTATTGTTTCACGTGCGTTACCTGACGCTCGAGACGGTTTTAAACCAGTTCATAGAAGAGTACTATATGGTATGCAGGATCTTGGGGTTTATTCGAATAGACCTTACAAGAAATCAGCTAGAATTGTGGGAGAGGTGCTAGGAAAATATCACCCACATGGCGATAGTTCGGTATATGATACAATGGTGAGAATGGCTCAGCCTTGGTCCTTGCGTTACCCTTTAGTTGACGGACAAGGAAACTTTGGTTCAGTTGACGGCGACAGCCCAGCAGCAATGAGGTATACGGAAGCAAGGCTACGTAAAATCGCAGAGGAAATGCTCGATGATTTAGACAAAGAGACCGTGGATTTTACGGCAAACTTTGACGATAGCCTTGAAGAACCAACTGTTTTACCAACGAAAATTCCAAATCTCCTTGTGAATGGAGCTGCAGGTATTGCTGTCGGTATGGCGACCAACATGGCTCCGCACAACTTAACGGAAATTGTTGAAGGTACTATTGCTTACATCGATAACCGTGAAATTGAAGACGAAGAATTACTTCAATATGTAAAGGCGCCCGACTTTCCAACAGGTGGAATTATTTATGGTTACGAAGGAGTTCGTGAAGCATTTTTGACGGGAAGGGGTAGAATTGTAATTCGTGGTAAAGCGGAAATAGAAGAAGAAGGAGGAAGAGAACAAATCATTGTTACTGAAATTCCTTACCAGGTCAATAAAGCAGAAATGATCAAGAAAATTGCGGAATTGGTCAACGATAAGAAAATTGAAGGTATTTCAGATTTACGCGATGAATCCGATAGAAATGGAATGCGCATTGTTTTTGAAATTAAAAGAGATGCAATTGCTAACGTTGTATTAAATAAACTATACAAATTTACAGCGCTTCAAACTTCTTTTTCAGTTAATAATATTTGTTTAGTGGACGGAAGACCACGTATGATGAATTTAAAACAACTTATTCACGAGTTTGTAGAATTCAGACACGAAGTTGTTATAAGAAGAACACGTTACGAACTTAGAAAAGCGGAAGAGAGAGCGCATATTTTGGAAGGTCTCATCATTGCTTCAGACAATATCGATGAGGTAATTGAAATCATTAAAGCCTCTTCAAGTCCAGATGATGCGCGAGAGAAATTGGCTGTACGTTTTGGCTTATCTGAAATTCAAACGCGCGCAATAGTTGACATGCGCTTGAGACAATTGACCGGTCTTGAACAAGATAAATTACGTGCTGAATACGATGATCTAATGAAACTAATCGCTGACTTAAAAGATATCTTGAATAATGAAGCGAGAAGAATGTCAATCATTAAGCAGGAACTCGAGGAAGTTAAGGAGAAATATGGCGATGCAAGAAGATCTGCAATCGAATATTCTGCAAGTGAAATGCGAATGGAGGATTTAATTGCCGACGAAGAAGTTGTGGTAACCATTTCTCATGCTGGTTATATCAAACGAACAAACTTGACAGAATACAAGGTTCAAAATAGAGGTGGAATGGGATCAAAAGGTTCTGCGACAAGAGATCAAGATTTCCTTGAACACTTATTTGTAGCAACAAATCACAATTACCTCTTGATTTTCACGGAAAAAGGACGTTGTTTCTGGATGCGAGTGTATGAAATTCCAGAAGGAAATAAGACATCGAAAGGTAGGGCTATTCAAAACCTAATTAATATTCCTCAAGACGATAAAGTGAAAGCTTATGTGAAAGTTCAAGATCTAACCGATAAAGATTATATAAATAATAACTTCATCATCATGTGTTCTAAACATGGTGTTATCAAGAAAACTTCTCTAGAAGCATATTCACGTCCTCGATCAAATGGTATTAATGCCATTACAATTCGTGACAACGACGAACTTTTAGAAGCAAAATTGACGAACGGAACCAATGAAATCGTTTTAGCTACAAGTTCTGGAAGAGCAATTCGTTTCAATGAATCCACTGTGCGTCCAATGGGTAGAAATGCCTCTGGTGTTCGAGGTGTATCGCTTGGTGATAAAAACGACGAAGTTATCGGAATGATTTGCGTGGAGGATATTTATTCAACTATTTTAGTAGTTTCAGAGAAAGGATACGGTAAGCGAACTTTCTTAAATGATCCAGAAGATAAAGAACCTGTTTACAGAATTACCAACCGAGGTGGAAAAGGAGTTAAAACCCTGAACATTACCGAAAAAACAGGTCGTTTGCTCTCCATTCAAAACGTATTCGACGAAGATGATCTAATGATTATTACAAAATCAGGAGTTACCATTCGTATGCATGTAGATTCCATTCGAACCATGGGTAGAGCCGCTCAAGGAGTTAAATTAATCAACCTTAGAAACAATGCAGAAATTGCTGCCATTGCACGCGTGCCGAGAAGCGAAGATGAAGACGAAGATATTGAGTTGGCAGAAGGAATAAACGAACCACTTGCAGATGAAACTGGTACAAATGAAGAAAGTGGCACAGAAATTGAAAACGCCGACGAATAATTGTAATTTTACCAAAAAAAATAGACTATGAAAAAATTCTTGTTCTCGTTGGCATTCGTAGGATTGAGTTTGTCGACTTTTGCTCAGAAGAAATTTATTACAGATGCTGCCTTGCTGATGAAAAAATATAACCCAATGGCAGGGGCAGATGCCGCTAAGAAAAATGTTGAAAAAGCAAAGGAGTTTATCGATCAAGCTGCTGTTAATCCAGAAACGATGAACGATCCAAAAATGTTCTTATACCAAGGTCAAGTATATTTCGCTTTGACAGAAATCGCCATGATGGATAAAATGAACGGTGGTACTGTAGATGAAAAAAAGGTTGAAGAATATGCGGCAACTGCAGAAAATGCATTTAAAAAAGTGAAAGAAGATCCTAAAAAAATGTATGTGCAGGATGTTGCAGACTTTTTTGGCCCGAGGCTAACTTTCGCATTAACACAGGGTGATGCTGCTAGCAAGAAAAATGAATATGCTAATACCGCTACCTTTTATACGATTGCTCTGGGTTACAAAAAAATAATGGGAGAACAAGACGCTAATTTAGAATATGTGACATCTCAATATTTATCTGCAGCGGTTGGTGAAATGCTCGATAAGAAAGAGGTGGATAAGGCCATGGAACTTGGTCAAGCTGTTTATAGTGTTATACCTAAAAACGTCAATGTTCTAATTTCTCTTATCAATATTTACTTACAGAAGAATGATATTACGTCTTCAGAAAAATATTTGAATGAAGCATTAGCCATTGATCCAAGTAACAAACAGTTGTATTATGTTTTAGGAACAGCTTATATGGATCTCAACGAACATACGAAAGCTGAACAGGCGTTGGTAAAAGCACTTGAGATTGATCCAGCATACGGTGAAGCTCAATATCAGTTAGGCGCTCATTACGTGAATTGGGCTAAGGATATCCAATCACAGATGGATAAATTAGATATGAAATCATCCCAATACAAGGAACTAGACAAACAATTTATTGAGAAATACAATAAAGCGTTGACCTATCTCGAACCTTGGATAGCAGCTAATCCAAATGAATGCTCAGTTTACAATGTGATATCAGGTATTTACTACCGTTTGAAAAATGACGAAAAAGACGCTGAGTATCAAGCAAAGTATAAAGCATGTAAAAAATAAAATTTTTAACCCCGGAAACGGGGTTTTTTGTTGATATGAAAACGATAGGAATTATTGGGGCTGGCTTTTCAGGGATGATGACCGCCATTCATCTGCTTAAAAAAAATGATTCTCTAAAAGTAATTCTTTTCGATCCAAATTCCAAAGGACAAGGTATTGCCTATGCTCCTCAATCAGATGCCGTATTATTGAATGTCAATACAGCGAAGATGAGTGCATTCACCAATGAACCTTATCACTTTTTAAATTGGTGTAAAGAAAAAGATCCTTACAAAAACATTTCAGATGAACTACTCGGACAATCTTTTATGCCCAGATCGCTTTATGGGAGTTATTTGCGCGACCTTTACGATACTAATTTAGAGAATAACTCAAGATTCATGCATGTACATGAGAACGTACTTGCATTAGAATTAAAAGGAAATCTACAGCTGTTAAAAACGAATTCTCAACAAATTTCAGTCGACAAAACAGTTTTAGCTACCGGAAATGCACTTCCAGGAAATCATGTAGTTCCCAAAGGATTAATTTCTGATAAACGGTACCATCAAAATCCATGGAATATCGATTTTTCTAAAATTCCCACATCAAAACCCTTGGTAATAATTGGAAACGGCTTGAGTATGGTTGATACTGTTATGGAATTAAGAAACCGGAAATTTGACCAGCACATATATGCAGTCTCACCAAATGGATTCAATATTCTTCCTCACAGGCAATTTAATTTCAACTACGATGGCCCATTAAAAAATAATCCGGATCAGTATACACTCGGGGAACTACTTCGTTTATTTAACACAGAACTCAATAAACTCAAAACTTTTGGGATTTCCGCGGAACCACTTGTAGATGCTCTTAGACCATTTACCCAATCGATTTGGAAAAAAATGACTTCCGAAGAAAAGAAAACTTTTATGAAAAAACTGAGACATCTTTGGGGGCAAGCAAGACACCGTTTACCTTTTGTTTCCTATGATTTTATTCAAAAAGAACAAATATCCGAAAAGTTATCCATCATTGCAGGAAAGTTAACGGATTTTCAAAGTGACAAGAACGAATTAACAGTTACCATTCACCACAGAAAAAACAAGAAAACTAGCACAGTTAATTGTTCTGCTGTTATCAATTGTACAGGACCCGAAACTAACTACAGAAAAATTGAAGGAAATTTAATTGGGCATCTTATTTCCGATGGAATTTTATGTCAAGACTCCCTATTTTTAGGCATAGAAGCTGATGATCAATTTCGAGCCTTAGACAGCGACTCGAATACTCAAAACATTTATGCGCTAGGCCCCTTACTTAAAGGTAAACTTTGGGAAAGCACTGCAGTAAATGAGTTAAGGTCACAGGCTGAAAGATTGGCAGAAATCATATCAAGAGACATAGAGGTCGCTTAAAATCATTAACTTTACCACATGCATTTTCTGTATCCCGAAAGATTGTGGTTTTTGTTGCTTCTCGCTATTCCAATCATCATTCATCTTTTTCATTTTAGGAGACAAAAAACCTTATTCTTTTCATCCCTTCGCTTCATTAAGTTCATCGAACAAGAAAATAAATCCACTAGAAAAATTAAACATCTACTGGTTCTAATTTCGAGGCTATGTTTGTTGAGTTTTGCTGTTATGGCCTTTGCGCAACCAACCTTCGAGGAAATCGAAAACAACGCTAATTCAGGTGCCGAATTGTTAGCTATTTATATTGACAATTCCTTTTCAATGAGCGCAAAAGGTTCAGAAGGTGAATTGTTATCTGAAGCAAGAGAAACGGCAAAAAGATTGATTGAAAAAACGCCTGTAAACACGCTTATTTTCGTTTGCTCGAATAATTTGGATGCAACGGAGCAACGTTTACGCACAAAAGCGGAGGCCTTCGACTATCTCGAGAAATTATCTTATTGTCCACTCTCAAGATCAATGGACGATATTATTAGTTGGCAAAAGAATTTCATTTCAAAAGAAAACAGCGAACAAACAAAAATTGGCAAAGTAACTCAAGTTATTCTTAGTGATTTTCAGAAAAATACAACTTCTTTCAAAAATAAAATCGTTGCCAATAATACGTTTCATCTCGTAAAGTTTACGCCACAAAATTCGTCGAATATTACAATAGATAGTGTTTGGTTCGAAAATCCAATTCACAAGCCAGGTTTTCAAAACGAAATCTTTGTGCGTATTCAAAATCTCTCCAACGATGATGCTTTGAACACTGAGTTAACGCTCACACTCAACGGTGTCGTGCGTTCGTCTTTCGTTGATATTCCTCAGAACAATAACTTCACGACCTCATTTAAATTAACAGAAACTACCACTGGAAAGAAAATTGGAAAATTCAGCATTAACGACAAACAAATATTTTGGGATGACGACTTTTATTTTTCATACGATGTCAATACCTCGGCATCAGTACTCATCCTTAATAGCGAAAATGCGTCTGCTGCCACAACCAAAGCCTATGAAGTTGAGCCCTTTTTTACCACAAAATCGATTTCAGAACAATCATTTTCGAAGTCCTCTTTAGAAGAAGTTGACCTATTAGTTTTGAACGGCGTAAATAATCCTTCTTCCGGTTTAATTAGCGATGCCAAAGAGTTCATTAATAATGGAGGAAGTGTACTGGTTATTCCAGGTAAAAATGTTGATTTTCCATCGCTAAATAAACTACTCACTGAACTCAACTTACCAAATTTCGGTTCGAAAAGTTCAAATGCATCACGTATTCAAACCGTTGAATTTAAAGATCCGTTCTTTGCTGGAATTTTTGAAAAAGAAAATCCCAATATAAGTATGCCAAGCGTCGCAAATTATTATACCATCCCAAACCTAACAAATGCTAAATCAATACTAACCTTAAGAAACAATCAAGCATTATTTATAAAAAACAACAAAAAAGCTTACTTATTTACAACTGCACTTCAAGATGACTTCAGCAGTGTCGCTTCCAATGCTATTTTCCCTACAATTCTTTTGAGAATTGGTGAATTAAGCGTGCGCTCCCTTCCACTATATGCAACTATTGGAATTGATAATGCTATTTTGCTGCCTCTTAAAAAAAATACAGAAAAAGCAATCCGATTGAAAGGCAAAGAAGGGGATATTATCCCAGCTCAACAGAAGAGAACAAGTGAAGTTCTTTTTTCCTTAACTGGTCCGGAAGCAACCGAAAAATTAAAATCAGGAAATTACGAAGTTATTGGAGAGGAATTAGTGGGAAATTTAGCACTCAACTACGACCGAAAAGAAAGCAATGCTGTTTCAAAAAATAAAGACGAAATTATTTCTACATTCAATGATGCTGGCATAAAAAACACTACCTTTAGTGAAGTGAAGAATGGTGAAAAAGCTACTGCCCTAGAATTAGAAAAGTCGAGCGAATTGTGGCGATATTTCCTCATATTTTCTCTTGTTTTTATTTTTGTGGAAATGGCACTATTAAAGTTTATGAAATAACATGAGGATTTTACTAAAACAAGCACGCATAGTCGACAGAAACTCACCTTTTAATGGTAAAACACTTGATGTTTTAATAGAAAACGGAATTATTAGTGATCTTAATAATAACATCAAAGCAGAAGGTGCACTTGAAATTACTTCCCCAAATCTTTGTGTTTCCATCGGTTGGGTAGATTTGAAATCATCTTTTGGCGACCCTGGTTTTGAACACAAAGAAACCATTGAATCCGGCCTTGACACAGCAGCAGCGGGAGGTTATACCCATATCTTTACGATACCTCAAACTTCCCCAATATGTGACAATAAAACAATCGTTGATTATCAACTTTCCAAAGCAGCAAATCACACCGTACAATTGCATCCAATGGGAGCTATAACGAAGGGGATGAAAGGTGAAGAAATAGCTGAAATGTATGATATGATGCAGGCTGGATCTAAATTGTTTTCTGATGACACAAATCCGCTGAACACAGGTATGTTACAACGCGCTTTACTTTATTCTAAAAATATTGGCGCAACTTTAAGTTTAGCGATTAGAGATCCTTATTTGTCTAAAAACACTCAGGTAAACGAAGGTGCCTCATCAACAAGAACAGGACTTAAAGCCGACCCCTCAATTAGCGAAGTCATTCAACTCGAAAAAATAGTTCGCATGTTGGAATACACGGGCACAAGCGCTCATATATCGGGAGTTTCTGCGAAAGAAAGCATTGAAATAATTAAGAAAGCAAAAAATAATGGCCTTTCAATTACGTGTGATGTTAACGTCATGAATGTGTTGTTTACTGAAACAAACGTTTTGGGTTTTGATAACTTGATGAAAGTTCTTCCCGTTTTGCGCTCTGAAACTGACAGGCAACATATTATTTCGGGAATCAATGACGGAACTATTGATGCCATAACAAGTGATCATCGACCAGTGGATGCAGAAGAAAAAGAGTTAGAATTCGACTACGCCTCCTTTGGAAGTTATCAATTACAAACTGTATTTTCTTCCTTAAATTCACAATCCAAAATTTCACTGGAGAAATTAATTGAAGTGCTTTCTGAAAATGCAAGAAAAATTGGTCAAATTGAGAATTCAACAATAGAAATTGGTAAAGTCGCCGATTTAACACTTTTTGACCCAAATGAAAAGTGGACATATTCTGCTGAAACGAATGTAAGTCGTCATGCTTATTCTCCTTTTTTAAATAAAGAATTCACAGGTAAAGTACTAGGAATAGTAAGAAATACTCAATGTGTCTTTATCGATAAGCATGAATAAAAGACAATTTCTTCAACGCTTTTTAAAAGAAAAAAAATCGATTGGAGCCATGGCTCCCAGCTCGAAGTTTCTGGCGTCAAAAATGTTGGAGAATGTAAATTTTAAAAATGCCAATATCATTGTGGAACTTGGTCCCGGAACAGGAATTTTTACAGAACAAATCATTTCCTTTATGCAGGAAACTTCGCGACTAATCATCGTTGAGTTAGATGAAGTATTCTACAGTATGCTTAAAGATAAAATACAGCACCCAAACGTTGAATTGGTGCTAGGATCTGCGTCAGAATTACCTAAACTTTTATCGGATAGAAATATTGAGTTTGTGGATGTCATCATCTCGTCATTACCATTGGCGAATTTTTCAACCACACTAAAATCTAGGATACTTTATAGTTGCCGACAATCCTTAAACAAAAATTCAGGTCAATTTGTACAATTTCAATATACGTTAAGGTCACACCGCCTTTTGAAGAGAGTTTTTCCACACGTTCATATTGATTTTACAGTGTTCAACTTACCTCCGGCCTTTGTTTATACCTGCAAGGTGAGTTAGCTTTCTTTTAGCTATCTTTGCAAAAAATTTCTCATGCTTTCAGTAAATAATCTTTCCCTTCAATTCGGTAAACGTGTGCTTTTCGATGAAGTGAACGTAAAATTCGTTAACGGAAATTGTTACGGCGTCATCGGTGCAAACGGTGCAGGCAAGTCAACATTTCTAAAAATTTTAACAGGGGATCAAGATCCAACAACCGGAAGAATTGAGCTGGAGCCTGGAAAACGAATGGCCGTTCTAAAACAGAACCATTTCGAATTCGATCATATTCAAGTTTTACAAACTGTAATCATGGGACACAAACGTCTTTTTGAAATTATGGTAGAAAAGGACGCGTTATATGCCAAACCTGATTTTTCAGAAGAAGATGGAATGAAAACTGCTGAATTAGAAGCAGAATTTGCCGATTTAGAAGGTTGGAATGCTGAGACGGATGCGGCAACATTACTTTCAAACCTTGGCATTAGTGAAGATAAACACTATCTTCTGATGGAAGATTTATCCAACGACCTAAAAGTAAGAGTCCTATTAGCACAAGCTTTATTCGGAAATCCGGACGTATTAATTCTCGACGAACCTACAAATGACCTTGATCTAAAAACAATTAGTTGGTTAGAAGACTTTTTACTTGATTTCAGAAATACTGTAATCGTTGTATCTCACGACAGACACTTTCTTGATACCGTATGTACGCACATTTGCGATATTGATTTTGGAAAAATTAATTTGTTCACCGGAAATTACAGCTTTTGGTACCAATCCTCACAACTTGCTTCTAGACAACGTGCTGATAAGAATAAAAAAGCGGAAGAAAAGAAAAAAGAACTTATGGAGTTTATCTCCAGATTCTCTGCCAATGCGGCAAAATCCAAACAAGCTACAAGTAGACGAAAAATGCTCGACAATCTTGACTTAGAAGAAATAAAACCGTCATCACGTCGCTACCCAGGCATTACATTTCACCAAGAACGAGACGCAGGAAATCAATTATTATCCATTGATAATTTATCAAAATCAGTGGAAGGCACAACGCTTTTTAGCGGCATGAATCTTATTGTAAATAAAGGTGATAAAATTGCGTTTATCTCAAAAAATTCAGTGGCCTTGACAGCGTTTTTCGAAATATTAGCGGGGAATAGCAAATCTGATACTGGTGAATTTACTTTTGGCACTACAATTTCTACGGCTTATTTACCTAATGACAACCATCATTATTTTGAATCAAAACTTTCACTGATTGATTGGCTAAGACAGTATGCACATACGGATGAAGAGCGTGAGGAAGTGTATCTGCGGACTTTTTTAGGGAGAATGCTTTTCACTGGTGAGGAGGCTATGAAGCATGCTACCGTTCTTTCTGGAGGAGAAAAAGTAAGGTGTATGTTATCAAAAATGATGTTGGCCAAAGCTAATCTTTTGTTGATGGATGAACCTACTAATCACTTGGATTTGGAGTCTATCACAGCCCTAAATAATGCCATGAAAGAATTTCCAGGAACCTTACTGTTCACTTCTCATGACCACGAATTGGTTAACACGGTGGCAAATAGAATTATCGAAATCACTCCGAACGGTATCATCGATAAAATGATGACCTACGATGAGTATTTAGGAGACGAAAGAATTTCTGAGTTACAGCAGGAGCTATATGCTTAATTGCGTAAGATATTCCTATGGTTTAAGTAACGCATCGCAGCATTTTGTAGATGTCTGTGTAACTATGCCCGTCAGTAAATCGATTGTGCAAGTACACCTACCGGCATGGAGACCCGGCAGATATGAATTAGGAAATTTTTCTAGAAATATTCGTGGTATTCGCGCCGAAAATGGTAACAAGAAGAACTTACAAATTCGAAAGACCGAACGAAATTCATGGGAAATTTCAGGGATCGATGGAGATGAAATAACTATCTTTTATCAATATTATGCGCATGAGCTAAACGCCGGCTCAACGTATACTGATGGTTCTTTTTTATACGTGAATCCCGTTAATTGCTGTCTTTATTCTACAGAAAATAGCCAACTTTCATGTGAAGTAACTTTACATATTCCAACTGCTTGGCAAGTGGCTGGTGTCCCCTATTCTAATGGTAAATTTACATGCGAGGATTTCGATAAATTAGCAGACTCACCGTTCATTGCTTCACCGGATTTAGTAAGTAAAAACTATTCCATTGGAACTAGTGATTTCAGTATTTGGTTTCATCGTCAACTCCATATTCCATGGGAGAAGCTAATTCTTGATTTTACCAAATTCTCTGAGAAATTAATTAACGATTTCGGTGAATTACCAACTAATCGATTCGAATTCATCATCATTTCTCTTCCAAATTCCGCATATCACGGAGTAGAACATTTGGAAAGTACAGTGATAACCCTAGGTCCTTCGTACGAAATGTTTGGAACATTATACACCGAACTTCTCGGCGTCTCATGTCATGAATTATACCATGTTTGGAACATTAAAACCATCCG
>CAZLVX010000008.1:0-8815 GCA_964562965.1 uncultured Lishizhenia sp. | reverse complement strand
TCATGATTTTAAGTAAAACAAATCATGAGAGAAATTTGCAATCAGTAATGACTGTATTGTTTCAGCAATTTGCAAAAAAAAATAAAGGTATCGACTTACAGATTTTTTGCAATTGTGTAGACGAAATTTCCGGTTCAAATCTTTCCGAATCATTACTTAATTTTATTTTTAATCCTACAGATTTCATTCAAGAATTAACTCCAGTTTTAAATCAACTAGGTCTCGAATTAACCTCTAAGACAAGTGCATTTTCAGAGAAATATCTTGGAATTAAGTCAATTTTAACTAATGGAAATTACCTGATTTCATCCTTACACCCTGAAGGCACAGCCGTTAAATATGACTTGCGAATAGGGGATGAAATTCTCGCTATAAATGGAATAAAAATAAAGGGCGATTTAGATAAATGGTTACAATATTTCGGAAATAACAAAATAAAATTATCCATTCAACGCAACGGTACACTTTTGGATATTGAAATTTCTGAATTTTCATCAATTGGATTTGAGCAACTTTCCCTTTCACGAAACACCCAAATTTCTGAAGAGCAATCTGATCTTTTTTCCTCGTGGATTGGAACCCCAAAGGAAAACCTTCTTTTTTAAGAAACTTTTTTCAAAATTTGCGTTAAACGGATTGATGTTACGTTTGTTAATAGCATTTATTTTTATAAGCTTTTTCGTGATTCAACATACGAATGCGCAAACGCAACTACTCAGCTCAGAAACACGTGCATACATTTATCACATTGTAAAGCAGAGTCCTGTTCTAGAATCTAATATTGGATACGCATTTGAATATAATGGGCCAATTATAAAACTAAAGAATGGCAAGATTAATTATGATTCAATTGAATTTGTTATAATAAATCAACCAGACCTTTTGGTCATACGAGAAAGTGAACTTAGTAAAGCCTCAAAAGGACTTTTAGCGGAAGTAGCCAATAAAACTGCTATTTGGATACTCAATAAATCTTTGAATGCTCTTCGTTACAAGCAACCGGACTACGATAACGAATTTATTGAGGATTATTTAGCCACGTTTCAAGACAAATTAGATCTTCATGTTTCCAAATCAAAAAGTTATGAATTACTTTTTCAAGTAAATTCGAGTCCAATTTTCAATCCTGGATTATCGCTTTATGACAGAGATTTATTATTGTTAAATTTGGGATACGTCAAAGCTGAAGATAGAAAAACTATACTTGATGCACAAAATGAGGCCGTTTTAACTTCCGTTGAGAAAAGAGCCAAGCGTATTTTTGAATCTCTTGGTGGTCAATACCAAAAATATGAGAATATCTTACTAGCGGCAGGAGACGGATCTTACACAACTGGATTATTGGAAGAAAAGGAACGCGATGAAGATGGAATATGGAATAACGGTTTACCAAAGGCAGTAGGATTATTTCCGTATCAATTGGAAATTAGAGATGAACAGGTGTACTCCTCTCGAATTGCATTGGCAAAATTAGAATCTTTGGGTGACAACCTCCAAACCAACCTTCATTTTGACGTCTGGGGATACAATACAAACAAACAAACTACAGTGGTTATCGAGCGTCGAGGTAAATCATACCGGTTATATGGCTCTTCCAAAACAAAATTTTTATCTCCGGATTCAACATTCTCTTCAGGAATTACTTTTCAAAAAATCATTAATGACCTAAATGACGCAAGCTATCAACGGATTCAAAAAAAACTTTATGGTCAAGGAGGATTTGTAACCCAAGAAAATAAAATTCTTCTTCAAATTAAAGAGCATGAGGTAGCAATTCAGGATTTGTTAGTGGCAGAGGAAAAATCTTCAAAAAAGACAACAAAAAAACAGCCTACTAACGAGCCAGAAGAAGTTTCAGAATTAAAGGAAAAAATTAGTGAATTAAAAGACGAACTCTCTACCATTCGAGATGATATGGAACCTCTATTGGAAACATACAATGAAACTAAGAAATTAATCGATTACTATCAGCAAAATATAGGCATTAGAATGGTTCCTTT
This sequence comes from uncultured Lishizhenia sp., assembly GCA_964562965.1. GTDB lineage: Bacteria > Bacteroidota > Bacteroidia > Flavobacteriales_D > Crocinitomicaceae > UBA952. The sequence continues at coordinate 6,815 of CAZLVX010000008.1, read as the reverse complement.
CACAGAAAAAGAGGGAATTTATGTGTACGAAGATTCTTGTCTATTCAACCCTAAAACGCAAGAATTCATCACACCGGCGTCGGAAAATAAAGAACTTTTAAATATTCGATTAATTGCCATACCAGACGATCCCGAGGGGATATCCGCAGATGAGGTAATGCTTCACGTATCTAAAACTGATTTTAATTCAATGGCATCTCCGGATTTGCAATTGGTATTGAAAGATGGTTTTTCTTCAGATAAAAGTGAAATGAAAAACTCTTTCTATTTTTCTAGTGATGATAGCCTTAAACTGAAAAAGTTTTTTAAATCTTATCAAAACCATTCTCCGATTGTTTTTGATATTTATGGCCATGGAATTGGTGTTTGGCAAAACGGTAAAATAAAGAAAGACAATAAACCTCATGAACTTTCTTCATATCCGGGAACTACAGAGGAAGAAAAGATTAATTCAAGGGAAAGTTTTCCATTTTCGTCGTTGAGAAGAACACAAATTACTGTTAAAAAATCTCACCAACTTCTCATAAAAATAGAATCTTATACTGATCCAGTTCGTTCAAACTTTACAACGAGGAATAATAAATTATCCGATTTACAGAAATCGGGTAGACTTTCAACAAATGACATTTTAAGTGCACATCGAAGCGTAACAATGCTAAATGAATTTTCTGAAGCTTTTTTATCGTTAGCCCATAAAGAAATGAAAAAAGAACTTTATGAAGAATTCTATAAAAAATATCAGCAATCTCTTTCAGAATCAATGATTTTTGTATCATCTATTCCAATTTCATTGAAAAGTTTCTAAGCCTTAATATAACTGTCAGGGCAATTCACCAGACAAACTTTTTCGGTAGCCCTTGTTACAGAAGTGTAGAGCCATTTCAAAAAAGCTTGGTCATTCATTTCCGGGGATTTTCCAACAAAATCTATGAAAACAACCTTCCATTGACCACCCTGTGCTTTGTGAGTGGTGATGGCATAAGCATATTTAATTTGCAGTGCGTTCCAATATGGATTTTCAAAAACTTTCTTAAAACGCCTAGATTTTGATTTCAGTTGTGCATATTCCGCTTCGATTTCTGAAAATAATAGCCTAGATTGCGTTTGGTCTAATTGAAGTAAACTTGAAGACAACAAATTTAAATTCAGTATAACATCTATTGGTTCTTTATTTGGAAAATCCAGAAATGAAATGCGTACGTGGCCGAATAAAAATCCATAGCGCGATTCAATTTTAGTAACTTTTTCAACTTCTAAAATTTCTCCGTTGGCAATAAATCCAATGTCTTTATCATTTTTCAACCAATGGTAATTATTCTTATTAACCATTATACGATCTCCCTTTTCAAGTAAATCTTCTTTGTACAGCAGCCGATTTCTAATTCCATCGTTGAGTCCTAAGACGCGTTTATTAGAAATACTTAAAACCTTTACCTCATCTAAACCATATTTTGAAATTGCCCCATCTAATTCTTCTTGAAATTCTAAAGAATCTACCCGTTGCGTCTGTACATCAAGAATAGAAAACAGCGTTTGATTTGTATCGTTTGCATTTCTAATAACAGTTGCATTCTTCACAATTGATGATGCCAAATCTTGCCGAACTATGTGTTCTAAAATGGAACTATAAACACTCAACTGCGCGTATTCGGATTTTAAATATTCTTCCGATAATGCAAATGCCTCAACTTGTCCGACAGGAGGTAGCTGACCGGTATCACCGATAAGAACTAAACGACAATTCTTTCCGGTATACACATAATTCAATAGGTCTCTAAAAAGACAACGCCCTTCCTCGTCGGTGCGGGTGGAAATCATTGATGCTTCGTCTACAAAAAAAATAGTATCGGTATGCAAATTTTTCGCTAGCGTAATTTTAATGCCAGCTGAATCTTCATTGTGAAAATAAATTTGTTTGTGGATTGTGAATGCCAATTCTGATGTGTAACTGGATAAAACTTTTGCCGCTCTACCCGTTGGCGCCAGTAGCTTAAATTTCCTGTTTTGACTTCTAAATAATGAAATTAGCCAAGCTACTAGCGTTGTTTTACCTGTACCTGCAAATCCTTTTAACAGCATCACAGGAAACTTCTGCTCACTTTTATCGAACAAGTTAAATTGCGTAAGTGTATTTTGCTGATCCGGTGTGAACTCCAAGTTTTGTGTTTTATCAAAAGTAGTCATCTTATCAAGCGTAACAATAAGTTAACATTCAAAAAAACCAATATCGTTTTCATTTTATAAATTTAATATATTAGATTTGTGTTCTAAATTAAAATGTAAATGGGAAACTTTGCTCTTCTGTTGAAAAGATACTCGGTACCGACGATTTTTCTTGTCGTAGGTATTGCTGTTTTATACGTTGCTTTTTCTGGAAATCAAGCGATTCAGTTTAAAATATCAGGTGTATTGATGCTCTTAGGATCTTTATTTTCTTTCTTAAACACCTCAGATAGAAGCAATGTAGTTACAAACTGGGCGATTGGTGGTGTATCTTTAGCACTCGCCACTTATGCAACAATAGCTTCCTACAATTCAGTTGAAACGACAAGAACACATCAAGAAGACTATAAAAAAACCAAGCTAACTGCTGAACGAAATCTTCAAGATTTAAGAACCATACAATCTGCATTTTTGAAAAGATATGGTAAATATGCCGCAACATGGGAGGAGTTATTAGGCTTTGCTGAAAATGACTATGTTTGGGAGGATGATGACGCTGGTTCAGTTCCTGCAAGAAGAATTACTCCTGAAGAATTGAAATACCTTGTGTCTATAGGGTTTAAAATAAGTAAGGACGGTGTGGTTACCGTGTACAAAGCCAATCAAGCCATTGACAACAAAATGACTGAGGAGGAAGCAGTTGCGTTGAGTAAAATGAAAACTATTCCCGAAGATTTAGTCGGTTTTAAAAGAGATAGTGTGAAAGTTAAGTTCATTGAAACTACCTTTATTCGAAATCAAAGTTACATGAAAGAACGACTTGATTTAGGTTTAGGGGACTTCAATACGAAAGCTTTGCGTTTTATTCCTGGAACAGAAAATCAGGAATGGAAACTAGAATCTAAAATCCTTAAAGGTCAGGACGGTACAACTACACATGCCACAAGAATATCTGGCACTATTCCTTTTTCGAAATACGAAAACGGAGAACCCGAAGAGATGTTTTTCGGTAATCTTCAAACTGGCGACTTAAAAGGTAGTTGGGAAGACGAAAATTAATCTGATTTGGGTATTTTTGTTTTTCACAATTCGCGCCTATTTTTTCATTCAACTACAGAAGGTAATTACACTTGTCTATCTATAGATGACACGAATAATCTGCCAAACTTGATTAAAGAAGTTGAGGGAAACCATCACATATATATTGATTCCTCAAGATTCACCCTTCTACCAAATGTTGTTTTCCTTGCTTCACAAGCAAAAGATTATTTCAATTTAAATTTTGGCAGTTTAGAATTACACGAGAGAATTTATTTCACAATAAATAGTTCGTTTGAATTATCAAATGTTTTTGCAATAAAAAAGGAAGTTGATGACTTTAGAACGCTTCTGCCTCGCACTTCATTTATTGAGCATTTCAACACTATTATTCTCAAGTATTTAAAGGTGTCTATTCCTTCCTTCGAACCCTTTTTAGTGGTTACTCCAATTTCTGTTTATTTCGCTTTAAAAGGAGAAATGAAGTTACAACAGCTTAGTGTTAGTGATTTTGAAAATGAAATAGATGTCATTTATTTCTTTATGGCACATTTGACTAGTTTAGAAATAAAGAGTATTGATGCGTTCCACATTTCTATTCTGAATGACGTTCCTAATTTCAATTTATCGTCCTTCGAAAAACAAATAAAAAGCATTACACTTTTTAAAGACACAACAATGTTCAATGTTGATTCTGCTCATTTATTTTTGGTTAAATGAGAATTATCAGAGGAAACTTAAAAGGAAAACGCATTTCAGTTCCAAGTAATTTCCCTTCGCGTCCTACAACCGATTTTGCTAAAGAAGGTTTGTTTAATGTATTAGACAATTTGATTTCTATTGATGAACTTGAGATTTTGGATTTATGCACCGGAACAGGTAATATTGCCTTTGAATTTGTTTCTCGAGGCGCCCAATATGTAATGGCTGTTGACAGTCATCCTGTAAGTTTTAATTACATCCGTAAAACCATTTCTGCATTAAATATTACTGACAAAATGGACGCATACAAAGCTGACTGTGTAGTATTTTGCAAGAACTCTACAAAAAAATTCGATTTAGTTTTCGCTGATCCACCCTTTCATTTAAAAATACATGCCGAATTAGTAAACGAAATTTTTAAAGGTAATTTATTAAAAAAAAATGGTCAAGCCATTATTGAACATGGTCCTCAAACAGACCTTTCGGCTTTAAAAGAATTTAGTTTTTCTAGAAAATTTGGCAACGTTCACTTTAGTTTTTTTAACTTCGAAAAATGAAAAGAATTGGTTTATTTCCAGGAAGTTTTGATCCTTTTACAAAAGGACATGAAGCCGTTGTACGAAAATCCTTAAGCTTATTTGATCAACTCATCATCGGAATTGGAGTAAATTCAAGAAAAGAGTACCTGTTTACCTTGGAAAATCGAAAAAAACATATTCAATCTTTATTCACTGACGAAGAAAAAGTAACCATAGCGGTCTATCAGGAGTTAACCGTAACTTTCTGTAAGAAAATAGGAGCAACACATATTGTACGCGGATTAAGGGATTCCAAAGATTTTCAATATGAAAAATCAATTGCTCATATGAACTTCCAACTAGCAGAAATTGAAACCGTATTTTTATTGACTAATCAAGAATTTAGTGCTGTTAATTCATCTATTATTAGAGAAATGCACTTGAATGGCGCTGATATTTCGAGTTTTGTAACATCACCTCAACTTCTCGTTTAATATGGCATTATTTATGTCTTAAAAACTGTATGACTAAACTCCTAAGTTTCTTTATCATTTTTTGTTCCTTGTCTCTTTATGCGCAAGTTACGATTAAAGGAATTTCTAATCACGCGTTTAGTAAATTCGAAATTGGCACAAAAGCAGATTATATTTCTAATGAAAACATAATTTACGGTGAAACATTAAGTGATTCTATGGGCCGCTTCAGTTTTTCTGTTTCACTCGAGAAGACTGAGAAACTATTTATTCGACATCAAAATAAGTTCGGATACTTATATGCGCAGCCTAAAGCTACCTATTACATAGAGTTTTCTGATTTGGCGTTCTCAAATTTTAACCAAGACAATGAAGTAGAGTTAACCTTTATCAATCTGGATACACTGGATATAAATTATAAAATACTAACCTTTGAACACTGGCTTGACCAATCACTTAACATTTTATACCCTTTAAAGGAGAAGAACTCTGGGGAATTTCTAAGAGAAATTAAAAAATTCAGAAGTGCAGTTAATGAAATATATAGTCAAGAAAAAAGTATATTTTTTAATGACTATGTAAAATATTCCTTGGGAATACACATAGAGGAATTACAGGATTTCGCATCTCCTTCAGATATTGATAAATTTTCATTTTATCTTCAAGAAACACCCGTAAAATGGAATAACGATAAATATTTCGGTTTCGCTGCTATTTTTTACGACAAGTACTTCTACAAACAAACACCAGAAAGACGATTAGAGCTGATACATTTACTAGATCAAGGAAATGTTAGCGGTACCTTAAAAATTTTAGAAAGTGATTCTTTAATTCGATCAGTTGAACTTTCAGAGGTTGTTTGTTTGCTCATGGTAACTGACCTTTATTACGATCGTGTTATTACCAAAACAAATTTATTGTACTTTCTCAATCAATTTAAGTTGATGAAGCGTGAATCAGTGGCTAAAAGAGCTGCTGAAAGATTATTTTCAAAGTTCAATGTTTTAGATGCTGGTGATAAATTACCTGAATATGCATTTGAGAATATAAAATTTAAGGACTTTAGCTCCCAACCTATTTACATTCAATTTTTTAATCCAACAAACAAAAAGTGTATTTCTGAACTCGCTGCAATGCGCAAATTAGAAAAAACTTATGGGAAATACATTAAGTTCATAACTATTTACAAAGAACAAGAACGCTACTCCAAATCTGAAAAAACATACTTAGATCAAATCATTTGGACCAAAATTGCGGCTAAAAATAATCACCCCATTTGGAAAGATTTAGATGTGCAAGGATTTCCTTACTATGTATATGTTTTACCGAATTTGATTATTGGGAACATTAATGCGTTAAGTCCTTCTCCAAATGGTAGATACGAAACTATTGAGAAAACGCTTTTCGAATACAAAAGAATGGTAGAGGGAGACGAATAAATTCCAGAATTTATTCAATTTTAACCGAGAGACCTTCGTTCATCATTTGAATACACATACCTTCTAATTCCTCAAAAGAACCATTTCTAACTTTACATTTCCCGTTAACATGTACAATCCAAGTGCATTGTTCGGCCTCCATCATTTCATGCTTACAAATACGAATAAGGCAGTTAATAACATGATCAAACGTATTTACATCGTCATTATATAAAACTAAGTTATATTGATCAATAAGTTCCTCAAGGGCTACAGATTGTGATTGCGTTTCAGTTTGTCGCGTAAATTCTATCATCATTCTTCCATTTGCTCTTTTAGCGCAATTAGTTGTTCTTTTTCATCTGTATTTGAAGGGTAAACAACTAACTGATCATTATTTATTTCATAGGTATACGAACTTCTAAGCATATGGTTTACTAAAAAACCAGAATTTTCTATAGATAACTTAAACTGTACTTTTGAAGAATTGATTTTATACTCGT
>CAZLVX010000007.1:31946-34476 GCA_964562965.1 uncultured Lishizhenia sp. | reverse complement strand
TTGTAAATAAAAAAAGACCTTGAATCCAAGGCCTTTTTTCAGCGGAGAGTGAGGGATTCGAACCCCCGGAACCTCGCGGTTCAACGGTTTTCAAGACCGCCGCAATCGACCACTCTGCCAACTCTCCGAGGCAAAAGTACTAATTGTAGATTAAAATGCAAGAAATAAGTTAAAAAAAGATGCTGAAATTTATGCGAAGAAGACAATTCTAGTAACCCACTTTATTTCGAACACGATTTAAGACCTTCTGAGCCACCTCTCTAGCCTTAAGTGCACCAATTTTCAATTCCTCATCGATTTTTCTTTTATCTCCCATGAGTTCAGTGAAAGTTCTTCGCTCCTTTCCAAATTTTGTAAGAATTAGTTCGAAAAGTGCTTGTTTGGCATGTCCGTATCCGTAATTACCATTAAGATAATTCTGAGTCATTTCTGTGATTTGCTCCTTACTCGCAAGAAGTGAGTACAACGAAAAGGTATGACATGTGTCGGGATTTTTTGGAGCCTCAAGTGGTGTGCTGTCAGAAACTATCGACATAATTTGTTTGCGAAGTTCTTTTTCGGGTAAAAAAATGTCAATATGATTGCCACGTGATTTACTCATTTTTTCACCGTCTGTTCCAGGAATTAACTTAGTTGTTTCACTAATTTTCTCTTCGGGTAATACAAACGTATCACCATATTGGAGGTTAAATCTGTTGGCAACATCTCGAGCCATTTCGATATGTTGTTTTTGATCTTTTCCAACCGGTACAATTTGTGCGTCGTACAATAAGATATCCGCCGCCATCAAAATAGGATAAGAAAATAAACCACCATTTACATCTTCAAGTCGGTCGGCTTTGTCCTTAAAACTATGAGCAAGTGTTAACCTCTGATATGGATACATACACAATAAATACCACATCAATTCAGTAACCTCAGGGACATCACTTTGTCTGTAAAACACTGTTTTATTTGTATTCAATCCAAATGACAGCCATGTAGCTGCAGTTGCATAAGTATTCTCTTTAAGTAATTCTCCGTTTTTGATTTGTGTCAAAGAGTGCAAATCCGCAATAAAAAGAAACGATTCATTTTTCTCTTCAGCTGAAAGTTGAATGGCTGGGATAATTGCTCCTAAAATATTACCTAAATGTGGAGTTCCTGTTGATTGTATTCCTGTTAGAATCCTTGACATAGCGTAAAATTAAGGAATTCTTTTTTTCTAAGTTCAAGTTATTACTTTAAAATTGTAGATTTGTTCATGCGCAACATCCTTGGTGTATTTGGGTTAATTTGGAAATTATATATTGCCATAATATTTTGTACGCTAGCCATACTTTTATATCCCTTTTTTCTAATTGTGCTCATGAATCCCAAGTGGAAGAAAATGAGTTTCAATTTATTTATTTTATGGAGTTGGATGATGCGTTTATTTTGTTTTTATCACGTCAATAAAATAACCGAAAGCAAACTTCCTGATGGTCCATATGTAATCGTTGCAAATCACAGTTCATATTTGGATATTTTTTTTATGTACTCACTCATTCCAAAACATCCGTTTGTGTTTTTAGGCAAAAGCGAAATATTAAGTTATCCTATAATTAGAACATACTTTAAAAATCTTAACATACCTGTTTACAGAAAAGATAAAAGTAAGGCGGGACACTCCTTACTATTGGCAGAAAAGGCTATTCAGCAAGGTTGGTCTATTGCTATTTTTCCCGAAGGCGGAATTCCAGATGATGACAATCCTAAAATGATTCCATTTAAAGATGGGGCATTTAAATTAGCAAAATCATTAGAAATTCCAGTTGTGCCAATAACATTTTTGAATAATTTCTACCTATTTTCAGATCCAACTTTGATTTTAGGTCCCGCAAGACCAGGAATCGCACATGTAATTATACACAACGTGGTTTCTAAGGAGCAGGTTCAGAGCATGTCAGTGAAAGAATTACGTGAATATTGCTTCGAGGTCATAAGCAAACCATTGGAAAAAAGGTATCCAAAACTTCATCAAAAAGATTAATTTTGTTTCATGGAAATAAGTCAAGAAACTATACTGCACATTGCAAAACTTGCACGTCTAGAATTTAAAGGCGAGGAACTTCAAACTATCCGTGGTGATTTAGAGAAAATTATTGGTTTTATGGACAACCTAAGTTCTGTTAATACAGAGGGAGTAGCTCCACTTATTTTTATGTCAGAAGAAAAAAATGTGCTTAGAGAGGATGAAGCCACTACAACCGTTTCCAAAGAAGACGCTCTCAAGAATGCTCCTAAACGTGATTCTGATTACTTTAGAATCCCCAAAGTTTTGGATAAGTAATAGCTACTTCAGAAGTCCTAAACAAATTTTCATTCGAATCACATTCATAGCTGCTGCTTGAACTTTAACTCTAAATGATTCGTCTTTTTTATACATTGCTAAAAGTTCAGCATGTGTCTTTTTTGCATCTAATGGCATAAGTACTATGTCACAGCCTGCTTGAATAGCTTTTGTTGCAGATTGAGGGACAGAAACAACACCACCCATGTTCATAGCATC
>CAZLVX010000007.1:17491-31936 GCA_964562965.1 uncultured Lishizhenia sp. | reverse complement strand
CTTTTCTTAACAAATCGGTTACAATTTTTTCTGAACAAGTTGAAGGGAGACCATTAGTATTGTACTTGGTATTATTCTGAACAGCAATATGTGCAACCATAATAGATAGAACACCATTTTTAATTAGTTCAGGGTAATTTTTTATTTCTTTTAATTCTCCGTCTATCATTTGTAATGACTTATGTGTATCTCCTGAAACTAAACCATGACCAGGAAAGTGTTTTGCTGTGGCAATAATCCCTTGTTTTTGAGTTTCTTGAATGAATGCATTCGACCATGGGATGAGTTGTTCAGGTTTAGATCCAAATCCTCTGTACCCCACTGTAGCATTTCCAGCCACATCGACCACAGGGGCAAAATTGTAATTAATTCCAATAGCGTTCAAATCATCCGAAATTGTTTTAGCAACTTCGACAACTTGATCATAGGTACTGATTTCACTTGCTTTTTTCACAAGTGTAGAGCCATTTATTTTTCTATTGACTAAGCTAGGTTCGGCATCTGCACTATATAAGAAGGGAAGGTTTCCAAATTCTTTATTCTTGGCTTCAAAAGACTTAATAAATCCCGTAAATTCATCTTTCGTTCCATTCAACATAAGCACACCACCAATTACTCCATCCTTAATATGCTGATCGATTGTTTCTTTTGTTTGGCCATATTTACCAACTGCCGGCATTATTAATTGAGCGATAATTTGATTTTCGTTAAGTTGCTTAAAAACACTTTCAACTTGAGTGTTAAGTTCTTTATTTTCTGAAAGATAATCATTCAAAGAAAAGCTCTTGTTGACTTTTGGCCTTGGTTTATTTTGTTCAGGAGTTGTTTCTCTATTTGTTTGATCCTGCGCACAGCTTTGAAATAAGAGTAGCGATAGAAAAAGACCAGAAAAAAATGTTTTCATAAAATTTGATTTTGACAAATATAGCATGGTGTAAGAAGTTATGTTGTTGTTTAATTTCTATTTACAAAAAGCCATTTGTCAATAACTATGCCTTTGAATTTAATTTCCAAAAACCTTTCTAAAATAATAGTGAAAATCAACAAATTTAAAAGCTTCCCCTCGATTCATTTGTTCCGCCTTATATACTATGTTATTCTGAGTGATAAATTGATATCCCATAACTGGTTTGTTGAATTTCTCTCCCGTTAATTTTCCCGTTAAACCAAAGCGTAAATCATAATAAGATATAGTGTCATTTTTTTGTTCTAAAAGGTAATAACCATTCGACATGAAATTCAATTTTTCACTGTAATTTACCTCCTTCCACTTTAGATTTTCCAGTCGAATGTTGCCTTTGGATATTCGTTCAATTTTCTTTTCATCTCCATTAAAAATAGAAGTGTAGTAAACATAATAAGTGGAATCATCTTCCCCTAAAGTATACCAGTAAAAGCTGGTTAATGGCATAGGTGTTACCATTGATCTATTGACAGATATGTGTTCATTAGAAAAGACAGCTTGGGTTTGAGAAAGTAAAATTAATTTGACGATAACACCCCAAAGTAAGTAGCTACTCGAATACACAATTCCGATTAAATTAATCTTAAATCGTTTTGGATTATCTCTTTTTAAAAACATTGCCCAGACCAAACAAACCAAAAAGGGGAGGGTATATAAAGGATCTATTACAAAAACAGTGTTGAATGTTATGCGCGTGTCTAGGGGCCAAAAAAACTGGGTGCCGTAGTTTGTAAACATATCCAGCATTGGATGTGTGATCAAACCCCAGAAAAATAAGTGAAGCCAACACTTAAACGAATATTTCTTCTTGTAAATATGAAAAAATACCCAGGCTAAAAGAGGTCCAAAAATTATTGAAAATAATAGAGAATGTGAAAATCCTCTGTGCAAAAGAGCTGCATCAATTGGATGATAAAAAGCCCGCAAGAAAACATCTAAATCAGGTATTGTTCCTGCAATCGCTCCCCAAAATATGGCCTTGTTACCCATTTTTTTTCCTGCGACTAATTCAGCAACAGCTCCACCTAATACAATTTGAGTTAATGAGTCCAATTAAATTATTTTATGTTCAAGTTAATAATAACGAGTAAAAAGTTTAACTTAGAAATAATAGTTAGTTAACAACCGCAATTTTAATTTTTATAAAACAACTAATTAACAAAACCTTACTTTATGAATAAGTTTCTCCTTTTTATTAGCTGTATTATTTCGGCAAATTTAGTTTATTCTCAGAATTTCTACGATCGATCAACGGTTCAAACTATTGAGATTTTCTTTGCTTTTTCAAATTGGGATACACAACTTGATGCTGCTACATCCACTGATACTTACATTATCGCAGATTCGGTTCGAATAAATGGAGTTGTTTTCGATAGTGTTGGTGTAAAATACAAAGGCAATAGTTCGTATAATGCTAACAATAATAAAAATCCTTTACATATTGAATTAGATCACATAATCGGAAGTCAGGACTATCAAGGATACACGGATATTAAACTTCAAAACGGATATTCAGATCCTTCAATGATTCGTGAAGTGTTGTCATACGCTATTCTCGAACAATATATGGATTGCCCAAAAGCTAATTTTGCAAACGTATACATTAACGGTACATTGCGTGGGTTGTACTCCAATGCAGAAAGTATCAATAAGAAGTTTAATGGGGAACATTATTATTTAGGAAATGATACCTATTTCAAATGTAATCCTATTGGCGGGGCGGGGCCGGGAGCTACTATAAGCCCTGACCTTAAATATATTAATATGGATAGCTCTTCCTATTTGAATGGTTATGAATTGAAATCAACATATGGCTGGAACAGATTAGTTGATTTAATTAATACACTAAATAATAATTTTTCAAGTATTGAAAATATGCTTGATGTGGATCGCGCCTTATGGATGTTAGCGTTCAATAATGTGTTAGTTAACCTAGATTCATATAACGGAGCATTTAGGCAAAATTATTACCTAACATGGGATTTAAATGATCGATTTGTTCCAACAGTTTGGGATTTAAATATGAGTTTTGGTGGTTTTCCTGGTGGCACAGGTTCGGGACCCTATACAGCGTCTAGTTTGGATCCTATGTCGAATAGTACTTCAACAAATCATCCTCTGATAGTAAAAATGTTAGCCAATCCTTTATATAAGAGAATGTATATGGCTCACATTCGGACAATTGTTCAAGAAAACTTTGCATCACAGAATTACCTAACAATGGCTAGTGCTTTACGATCAACCATTGATGCTTCTGTTCAAGCAGATCCATTCAAATTCTATACGTATGCGCAATATCAAAGTAGTTTAACTACAAATATTGCAGGTGGAGGACCTCCAGGATCAACTATTCCTGGATTGCAAAACTTAATGGATGCGCGTTCGACCTATTTTTCTACGAATTCAAATTACATTTTAGTATCTCCAACCATTACATCTACAAGTGCAAGTAATAATGCGCCTACTTTTGGTGAAACAATATACATCACAGCTTCATGTTCCAATGAAACCGCTGTTTATTTGGGTTATCGCAGTAATCACCAATTGAAATTTAACCGTGTTCAAATGTTTGACGATGGGGCACATGGAGACGGGGCGCCTGGCGACCATGTTTTTGGATATCAAGTATCAATGGACGGTGCTGTTTTTGAATACTACATATATGCCGAAAATTCAAATGCAGGTATATTCAGTCCACAACGTGCAGAACACGAATTTCATATTTTAACTGTTTCACTTCCTTTTTGTAATACAGGGGATGTTTTGATAAATGAAATCGTTGCTTCAAATTCAACTTCTGCTTCTGATTTGAATGGAGAAAGCGATGATTGGGTAGAATTGTACAACACAACTGCGAATTCAATTGATTTATCGGGAATGTATTTATCGGATGATGCTACTAATTTACTAAAATGGGCCTTTCCCTTCGGAACAAGTATACCTGCCAACGGATACATTTTGGTGTGGTGTGATAATGATATAGGACAAGCAGGCATTCATACCAATTTTAAATTAAGTTCATTGGGTGAAAATCTTATTTTTAGCAATGGAGCTACGATTTATGATCAAGTAGCGTTTGGTGTTCAATCGACTGATGTTGCTTACGCTCGTTGTCCTGATGGAAGTGCTGATTTTGCATATGTTACACCAACTCCTCTGGCATCTAATAATTGTCAAGCTGGGGTCGAGGCACTACCAGAAAACACAATTGTCCTATATCCAAATCCATCTAACGGTGAATTTACCATAAAACAATCACATTTGAATTTTTCAAACTATAAAATTGTAGCTCTGAACGGGGTTGTTGTTGAGAATGGAACTATAGCTTCTGCTCTTCAGGGAATTAAAATAGGGAATATTCAATCGGGTTATTACTTGGTTTATCTTGAAAATGCAAAACAAGAAAAGTTAACGATACCTTTAATAATAGAACGTAATTAATGATAGAGAAATTTTATTTTCCCTGGGTTTTCCTTTGATTTGAAAGAAATTGAATAATATCCGGGTAAATATGATGAAAAGTTTTCTGAGAAGAAAAGTTGATGCGTTGAGTCGTAAAAAAATAGTTCTTGAATCGGTTTTTTAACCTTAAAAAAAAGAGTTCCAACGCCTGTTTCCTTTGAATAATTGATCTTCTCAAGTTTTATTTTACTTTTCGATCTACAATTTCTTGTTGGATAAAGAAATTCGAGATGCCGAAGATCTCCATTAATTACCTCGATGATATGGGTTTTTTCTGGAATTTCAACTTGTAAGTTTAATTTCCAAGAAGATTGTTCCAAGACCTTGTTATTTTTCGAGATTTTCTCTCCCTTTTTCGAGTAGAAATTAAATTCAATTTCTTGTTTTTTTGCGGATAAGTTTGTTGAAGTTGCATATAACTCACCCTTGTCAAACAAAATTGCATTTGAATGGAATAAATAGGGTAGGATGTAAAAAAGTGCCTTCGGTTGATTTAAATAATCGAGAGAAGACCACGTCGGTCCGGGATAACAATCGTTGAACTGCCAAAACAAAGAACCCATGCATCTTGGGGCATCTAAACGATGTGCTTTGATTGCAGTTTCCATCGCAATTTTCTGTACTAACTGAGATTGATACACAAATTCTATAAAGTTCTTTGGTTTCCTGAAGTAGTTCAATGCGTGTTGTTCAATTTTTTTATTACCAACATAGCTTTTTTGATGATGCGATAGTATTGGATTTGACAAATCCCAATTTTCATGAGCAGTAATGTAGGTCATGGTATTAAGACTTGGAAAACTCTGAAAACCATACTCTGCATTGAATCTTCCAATGTTTTTTGAAAAATTAGAAATTTCGTCATTGCCATGCCAAACGCCCCAATAGTGCTGCGTTCCATGATCGAATCGCTCAGGAAGTCCCCAGTTGCTCAATGGGGAAGTATGCGTGTAAGGTAGAGTTGTGTATTTTGCTAAAACTCCTGGTATACTCTTTTGAAAAATTTGATCGTAACTAGTTTCAATGGTTTTTTGAGCCGATTCGTCTAATTTATATTGTTTTTGGAGACCCCAATATTTCCATGCAACTTCAACTTCATTATTTCCATTGAATAATACCACACAGGGGTGCTTCGACAATCTAAACGATTGATATTCGATTTCTTTTTCTAGTTTGTCCAAAAACTCATGCTCACCTGGATACATGGCACATGCGAACATGAAATCGTGCCAGACCATTATTCCATATTTAGAACATTGTTCGTAAAAATAATCATCCAAATAGGTGCCGCCTCCCCAAATTCTGACCATATTGGCACTTGAGGCTTTTATTTGATTTATTAAAGTGTCATAAACTTCACAGGTGAGTTCAGAGAGAAAAACGCGAGGAGGAATAATATTCATTCCTACACAAAAGATGGGATTTTGGTTAATGCTCAGCTGAAATTTTGTACCAATAGAATCTTGTTCTTGATTTAGTTCTGCTGATCTGATTCCGAAATAAAATGGGTGAGTTTCAATAACTTCATTTTTAAAATTAAGTAAAAGCAATGTATCGTAATATAAAGTAGGATTTCCAACACCGACAGGTTTCCATACATCAGGATTCATAATTTTCATTGTGATTTCCCTACTATTTGCGAGTGCATGAATGGATGTCATGGGAATATGATTCGATTTTACGAAACCGTCAAACGTCGTGTCTAGTTTTATATGTGCTGTTAATACTGCTGTATTTTCCTTTAGTTCTTGAGTTACAATGGAAATTCCCTGCAAAATGGAAGTTCCGTTTTTATAAAAAATCACGGGCTTATCAATGCCAATGGTATTCATTCTCGTAGTCCAGTCCCATCCAAAGTGAAATTGAGGTTTGCGCGTAAGAGCTGAAACGTAGATGCTATCAACATCATTTGGAGCGGGATAATGAAATGCTTCGGTATTAAATCTTTCTTTATGGTAAATCCTAGGAGGCGTAAGGATTATTTCAATCGTATTTATTCCATTTTTTAAGAACTTATCAAGGTGAATTTCATGCGGAATAAAATAATTGGATGCAGAATAAATATTTTTCCCATTTACTATTATTTCCCCGTATGTATCAATGTTTTGACAAACTAAGGTAGGGTTGTTGTACTTTTCATTGACAACAATCTCCGTTTTTAAACGCCAGGAATAATTCTCAACCCATCGAAATTTTTCGTCGTTCTTTTCTATAAAAGGATCGGGTAATTCTCCAGATGCAATTAATTTTTGCTGAATGCTACCTTTGCTTCCAAATGTTTTCCATTCCTGCTTAATGGGATGGTAATACTTCCATACAAGTGTGTCTTGACTGCTAATTTTAATCCAAAGAAATAAGGAAAAAACAGTAAAAACAGCACCTTTCATTTTTACCAATTTCTATCGAAAGCTGAATCCACCATTTTATCCTCGTCTTTTGTTTTTAGCGCATAATTAAAACCTGAATATACAGAGTATGCACCAACATTTCCTTTCTTATCTAGTGCTAAAAAACAGCATTGAAGATTCGTTAAATCTTTATTTTTTTTAATGATGCGGCTTACAGCTTCTTTACAAGCTTCAAGTGGTGAATAACCGTGCCTCATTAGTTCCACTACAGTATGGCTTCCTGCTATGCGAATGATTGCTTCTCCTAGTCCGGTAGCCGTGCATGCACCGATTTCATTATCAACAAAAAGACCAGCTCCTATGATGGGGGAGTCTCCAATTCTACCATGCATTTTATAGGCCCATCCTGATGTAGTACACGCTCCACTTAAATCACCAAATTGATCCATTGCAATCAGACCAATAGTATCATGATTTTCGTGATTTATTTCCGGTTTTTTGTAAACTTCTTTATTTTCTTTCTTCCAAGTTTTCCAATCTTTTTTTACCTCGGGTAGGGGAGTTTTACTTGTTTCAAAACCATAATCAAGGGCAAATTTTTTGGCGCCATCTCCTACTAGCATTACGTGTTGTGTTTTTTCCATTACAGCTCTAGCTACAGAAATAGGATGTTTTATTCCTTCTAAAAATCCAACTGCGCCGCATCTTCCTTCATGGTCCATTATACACGCATCAAGAGTTACGTGACCATCTCTATCTGGTCTTCCGCCAATTCCAACACTCCGATTTGTAACATCCGATTCTGTAACTTTTACGCCTTTTTCTACGGCATCAACTGCTTTTCCTCCTTCGGAAATTACTTTCCATGCGGCCCGATTAGCTTCAAGTCCATGAATCCAAGTGGATAATACAATCGGTCCGTTTGCCTGTGATTCATAGGAATGCTCTAACAATTCTGTTCCTTTCAACGGATTGACCATTGAAAGGGCACCTGTTGCTAGCCCAAGTTTTATAAAGGATCTTCTTTTCATTTTGCTCTTTTCAAGGCATTCAAATAATTATTGAACAATGCAGAGTTTTTTGAATGTGTAGCATAATCTACTGCAAAATTATGTCGGTGCGAGTTATCTGGTTTTGCACACATAAACAAGTATTTTTCACTTGATCTATTCAAAACTGCATCCACTACTTTTGGAGAGGGGATGTTTATTGGACCCGGAGGCATACCTGTTTGCGTATAGGTATTGTATGGACAATCTTTTACACGCATAATATCTTTTTCGTAAGGTTGACTTGGAATTCCAATTGGATCGCAGTAACGAACGGTTGGGCATGATTGCAACATCATGTTAGTTTCAATTCTATTCAAGTATACAGCAGCTATTGTAGACCATTCGTCAGGAACTAGATTTTGTTCTGCGTAAACAATACTAGCAATGGTAGTGGCTTCAAAGGGCTCTTTTAGACCAATTTTTTTAAGTTTTGAAATTCTTTCTTCCGACCAGAATTTTTTATATTCTGTTGCCATTCTATGAAAGTACTCTTCAGCATCTATATCGTAATACATGTTGTATGTGTTCGGAATAAAAACGGCAGGAAGCTGTTCATAGGTCAAGTTAATACCTTCTTTTTTCCAGTTTTCAGGATCTCTGATATATTTGAATAAACTTGCACTGTCAACATCAATACATTTCGAAACTTTTCCACAAACATCTTGAATTGTACTACAGTTGTTGAATGTAACTTCCACTTCCACTTCGGCATTACCATTGCCTTTACTGTTCTTAGTGAACCCATTCAGCATATCCTTGAAACTAGAATTTGGTTTTATAACGTACTTTCCAGAAGCAATTTTATCTTCATTCAATTCTTTAAATTCTCCAACGGTTAAAAAAGCGTCTTTATCGTCAATAATTTTTGCTTCAGATAATTGATCAGCTAATGCGCTAAGGCTTGTGTTCTTTTTAACGATAATTTCCACCTCCTTAGTGTTGATGGATGTTTTTTTACCCTTGAAGTAGACATTTGCCATTGGGACAATAAAAAATAGACTGATCAGTAATACAATTCCTGATATAATCAATATTAAAGTTCTTTTAGACATAATTGATATGTTAATTCGTTAAATCTTTTACCTTTAAATACGAGCCAATTAATTTTCTCTCCTACGCGTTTGAAGCCTAAATGTTCGAATAAAGCAATACTTGCTTCATTGTCATGGTGTATGAAACACTGTAGGTTAGTCAAGTCGAGAATATCACGGCAATAAGCTATTACCAATTGCATACTTTCTGAGGCAAGCCCTTTTCTTTTGTTTTTTTCTGAAGCAATTAGAATTCCTATACAAGCATGGCCATGTTTAAAGTTTACATCATAAAGATCAAGGGTTCCAATTGGGTCATCCGTTTCATTTTGACAAATTATAAACCTTAATTGGCCTGAAGTTCTTAAATCAGATTGTTGATCGATCAAAAGATTAATGGAATGCATAGAAAATGGAATCTCAGTATTCGATACCTTCCAATTATCCACATTGTTTTCCCATTGAAATAACATCAATGCATCTTCTTTTTCAACAACTCTCAAATAGCAATTATCTCCTTTTAGCATGTTGCAGCGAAATTAGTTTTTTTTCAATATCCTTCAACTCATATTGTATAATTCCAGCTTCTGATGCTGCCACATTTAAAGTATACGTTTTTCCGATACATTTACGCTTTTCCAATTGAAAAAGAAGTTCAGTAAGCTTTCTAGATGGGGCATCGAGGAGTTTAGCAACGGGTTGAAGGCAACTAGAATTTAAACTAGAAGATTTGTCAAATGAATCGTAAATCTGCGTAACTTCTTCTAGTTTACAATCGATTAACAATTCTACAAGCAAGAGTGGGCTTGATTTTTTTATTGCTAATTGAAATAATTTAGGGGCTTCCACATGTAATTCTTTCCCCGAGACCTTTAAGCTACAATAACTGCCCGAAATTGAAATCCCAACATGAGGCGCAACCTCATTGGGTTTCCAAATCCACAGGTATTTACCTGAGATTAAATTTGGATGTACGTTGCAGTGTACATTAGAAAACAGAAATTCAAATTTCAATTGTGCCATTGAAAACTGGAATAGCCGGTCCGGATAAGGAAATGTGAGTATAGTTGCCGTCGTTATAATTATAGTTTACCGTGAGTTGTCCACCTTTTACATTCACATTTACACTTCTTGAGCCTTCTATTGGTGTTAGTTCGTTTAAAATTATTGCACATGCAGTTGCACCGGTTCCACAAGATAATGTTTCGTCTTCAACACCTCTTTCATATGTTGCAATTTCTATTAGATTTTCACCTAATAAATTCATGAGGTTTACATTAATTCCTTCCTTTGAGAAATCATCGCTATAGCGAATTGATTTTCCAAATTCTCGAATGTGTTTTGAAGATATATCTTCAGAAATTTTCACAAAGTGTGGTGAGCCTGTGTTTAAAACAAAATCATTCTTAAGGTTATCAATTTTACTCACTGAACGCATTTGTATGCTGATATCTTTGTCAAAAATAGATGCAAAATGAACACCGTCGATTGCTTCAAATATTGTTTCATTTGAAATTAATCCTATACTATTTGCAAAATGTACTGCACAACGCGAACCGTTACCACAAAAGCTCTTTGACCCATCTGAATTAAAATAATTCATGTTAAAGTCTGTAGTTATTGATTTTTCTATCAAAATGAGTCCGTCTGCTCCAATTCCAAACCGACGGTCGCACAGTTTCTTTATTGTTTCTAGTGTTATGTTCTGGATTTGACCTGTGGAATTATCAATTATTATAAAGTCGTTTCCTGTACCTTGGTATTTCGTGAAATGAATCAATGACATAGATGCACAAAATTAAGCAATTATGCTTAACAATCTTTAACAGCCACAATGTACTATTTTGGGACTGATTTTTGTTAAAATTGCGTGAATCTTAAAATCAATTAAAATGAATTACGTTGGATATTTGAAAATTTTAGGTGTTAGTTTGGTTGGAGGAAGTATTCCTTATGTAACGAATGAAATAGTGCGAGAAGTACATACGGAAACCAAAGTTGAACGAATTACAGAAAAATCTCCCGAATCAAAGTTCGTAAGTGAGACAAAAATTGTGAACACAGGGATTGACTTTACAGATGCTTCAGCGCAAACTATTAATTCAGTTGTACACGTTAATACTAAAGTTGTACAAACTACTTTTCAGCGGGATATTTTTCAAGAATTTTTTTACGGACCAGGGGCAGGGGGAAGAGAATTTAAGCAATTTGGATCTGGGTCTGGATCCGGAGTTATTGTTTCGGCAGACGGTTATATTGTAACGAATAACCACGTGATAGAAAGTGCAAGTGAAATAGAAGTTGTTCTTAACGATAATTCAAAATATGTTGCCAAAGTAGTAGGTGCTGACCCATCTACTGATATCGCAGTTTTAAAAATAGAAGGTAAAAATTTTCAGGCAGTTAATTTTGGAAATAGCGACGATTTAAAAATTGGTGAATGGGTACTTGCTGTTGGTAATCCTTTTAACTTGACTTCCACTGTTACCGCGGGCATTGTATCAGCCAAAGCGCGAAATATCAATCTTCTTAGCGAACGTAGTGGCCAAGATATTGTACCGATTGAATCCTTCATTCAAACAGATGCTGCTGTTAATCCTGGAAATAGTGGAGGAGCATTGGTAAACACCAAAGGTGAGTTAGTAGGAATAAATACGGCAATTGCTTCTCAAACTGGAAGTTATGCGGGTTATTCATTTGCTGTTCCTGTAAACTTAGTAAAAAAGGTGATGAACGATTTAATTGAGTTTGGTATTGTTCAGAGAGGTTATTTGGGGGTTAAAATTTCAGATATTTCCCAAGAATTAAAGGAAAAAAATAAATTAAAAGATTTAAAAGGTGTTTATGTGGCTGAGGTTGTAGACGGAGGAAGCGCCGACAAAGCAGGAATTAAAAATGGAGATGTTATTTTAAAGATTGGCACAAAAGAAGTTAATTCAGTTGCTAATCTTCAAGAAGAAATTGGTAAAAAACGTCCTGGAGATAAAATAGAGGTATTAGTTCGTCAAAAAGATGGTGATGAAGTGATAAAAGAATTAGTATTGCGTAACAAAGAGGGAGAAACTTCCTTAATATCAAAGGAAGAAATTAAACGAAATGTTGCACTCGGAGCTACCTTTATCGAATTAACAGAAAAAGAGAAGAAAGAATTAAACATTTCTTCTGGTGTGAAAATTTCGGCAATTACAGCAGGGAAATTAAAATCCCTTGGTTTAGGAGTCGGTACTGTTATTACAAAAATTAATAACGAAACGATTGAAACAGTGGATCAATTAACGTCGAAATTAAATGGTAATAGTCGGGGTGTTTTATTGGAAATTATTAACACTTCAGGTCGAAAAGATTATGTTGGTTTTGGCTTATAAATTTAATCTTTTGGGCATAGTTTTTGGTGACAAAAAAAGTTATCAAAAATTGCTAAAAAAAGTGTGTTAATATTTTAAATTTCATTTTTTTTAGTTTTACTTTGCTACCTGTTCAAAAGAGTTAAATTAAGTAAATAAACAACGCGAAAAAGAGAGAATGAGACAGTTAAAAATTACCAAATCAATCACCAATCGAGAAAGTCAGTCATTAGATAAATACCTTCAGGATATCGGTCGAGAAGAGTTAATCACAGCAGAAGAAGAAGTTGAGTTAGCCAGAAAAATAAAAGCAGGAGATCAAAGAGCCCTTGAGAAGTTAACCAGGGCAAATTTAAGATTCGTGGTATCTGTCGCAAAGCAATATCAAAATCAAGGATTGACACTTCCGGATTTAATCAATGAAGGAAACTTAGGGTTAATTAAAGCTGCTCAGAAATTTGACGAAACCAGAGGGTTTAAATTTATTTCATACGCCGTTTGGTGGATTAGACAGTCGATCTTACAAGCTTTAGCGGAACAAGCGAGAATCGTAAGACTTCCATTGAATCAGGTTGGGTCATTAAATAAAATAAACAAAGCATTTTCTAGATTAGAACAAGAATACGAACGTCCGCCTTCTGCAGAGGAATTAGCTGAGGCATTGGAAGTTCCTGAAGACAAAATTAAAGAGTCATTGAATGTTTCTGGAAGACACGTATCTATGGATGCTCCATTGACTACAAACGAAGATGGCGGTACCTTAATGGATGTAATGGCAAATTCTGATGCGCCTCGAACAGATCAGGCGTTAATGGCTGAGTCTTTGCAAAAGGAAATAGAACGATCGTTGAGTACTTTAACGGATAAAGAAAGAGAGATTATCCGATTGTTCTTTGGAATTGGAATGAATCATGGATTAACTCTAGAGGAAATAGGTGCTAAATTTAATCTAACAAGAGAAAGAGTACGTCAGATTAAAGAGAAGGCTATTCGTAGGCTGCGACATACATCTCGAAATAAACTTTTAAAATCATATTTGGGTTAACCAAATATTAAAATGTTTTGAAGGCTGTTGGTTCTCCAACAGCCTTTTCTTTTATATCTTTGCCCCACAATCAACAAGTAAGTATATATGGAATCAGTAATCGGTTACGAAAAAGAGCTTAAATCTCATATCGAAAGAGAACGAGCTGCAGTTAAATTACAGAGTAAAGTAGGTGAATTACTTTACGATAAGGGAGTAGAATTGGTTTTATTTAGACATCATTTAACAGATGTAACCATTTCCGAAATATTAAATCTACATGAATACGCCGGAAAAGTCGTAAACAAACCTATCGATGTTTTCACTACATCTGAACTTGCAGAAGAAATTTTGGCGATGTCATTGACTTCCGCTAAACTGGATATCGGAAAATTAGCGAGTGAGTGGCTAGCTGAGAAAGAGAATTATTCGTCAAAATCTTCATTTTTATCATCAAAAATTGGAAGCCTTAACTCGGGTAGTGAGAATGGAACCGAACCTCGTGATGTTATATTGTACGGATTTGGTCGAATTGGTCGTTTGGCTGCACGCGAGTTGATCAAACAAGCTGGTAAAGGACAACAGCTAAGGTTACGTGCTATTGTTACGCGAGGAAATAGTGATAACGACATTATCAAACGTGCTTCTTTGTTAAGAAATGATTCTGTTCACGGTGCTTTTAAGGGGTCTGTCATTGAAGATTTATCCAATAAAACGTTGAACATTAACGGACAAATTGTACAAATGATTGATGCTTCGGCACCTGAAGAAATCGATTATACACTATATGGAATTAAAAATGCGTTAGTAATCGATAATACGGGAGTATTCACCACAAGAGAGGCGCTTTCTCGACATTTAAAATCCAAAGGTGTGGCTAAAGTTTTGCTAACTGCTCCTGGAAAAGAGGTTCCTAATATTGTTTACGGAATTAACCAAGGAACACTGGATGTTGAAAATGAAACAATTTATTCGGCAGCATCTTGCACAACAAATGCGATAACGCCAATTTTAAAAGTTGTAAACGACAAATTAGGAATTGTAAAAGGACATATTGAGACGGTACATGCTTACACCAATGACCAGAATTTGTTGGATAACATGCATAAAAAACCAAGAAGAGGTAGATCTGCTGCGATAAATATGGTGATTACTTCTACAGGCGCAGGAAGCGCTGTAACCAAGGTAATTCCGGAATTAAAAGATAAACTTACAGCAAA
>CAZLVX010000007.1:13698-17391 GCA_964562965.1 uncultured Lishizhenia sp. | reverse complement strand
AAGTACATTTCTAAAGTACAGCGCGCGATCTACTATTAACTATAAGGCTCCGAAAGGAGCCTTTTTTGTATATTTGAACTATGTCCGAAATAATCATAGCAATTGATGGATACTCTGCTTGCGGTAAAAGTACATTGGCTAAGCAAGTTGCGGTGCATTTCGGTTACTTATTTATCGATTCTGGTGCCATGTATCGCGCGGTCACACTATTTGCATTACAAAATGGATGCGTGATCGATGGAAAAGTTAATGAAAAAGCATTGGTTGCTTGCCTACCAGATATTCACTTGGAATTCAAGAAAGATTCAGGGATACCGAGAATTCACTTAAATGGTCTCGATGTGGAAGATGAAATAAGGAAAGGTCAAGTTCCAAATTTTGTGTCTCAAGTTTCAGCAATAAAAGAAGTCCGCGAAAAATTGGTGAATGAACAAAGAGCAATGGCCACTTATGGTGGAGTGGTAATGGATGGAAGAGATATAGGAACCGTTGTGTTTCCCAATGCTGAACTTAAAATATTTGTTACGGCTAGTTTAGAAGTTAGAGTCGAAAGAAGATTTCAAGAATTAAAGGCAAAAGGAATTGTTGTCGAAAAAAGCGAAATTTCTAAGAATTTAAGTGAACGAGATCATATCGATACAACCAGAATTGAAAGTCCATTAAGACAAGCGCCAGATGCCATCTTATTGGATAATACACAATTAACGAAGGAGGAGCAGTTAAAATGGGTGGTTACCCATGTGAAATTTTTACTTAATAAAAATCTTTCCTGAAACCTATTGAAAAATTAAAAATCAATGGACTGTATAGATTTGTACTTTGTGCAGTGGCATTAGATGGTAAGGCTAAAAGAGAGTATGCCCCTGTTACATCCAAGTAAAAGGTACCAATAGAAGGGTCAGTATATTTAACACCACCTTGAAGACCAAGTAAAATACTTAAAATACTACCTTGAGACTCTTCCCCATTAGGAAGAGCATACTTCGATTTATCATAATAATCGTAATTTCTTTTTACGGTACTGTTCATTATCATAAAGCAATTTCCTCCGTATCCCGAAAATCCATTGTCGTAACCATTGCCAAGATAGTAGCGCGTGCCTCCTTCGATTGTGAGGTGGCTTAAGGAAGCAACATATTTCGTTAATACCTGATATGGAACCGTATTAAAATCATATGCAGTTAAAAAAGTAGAAGAGCTATCGTTTTCATTTTGAGGAAAATAGTAGCCTAATCTCGCGTACATGGTTAATTCATTACTCCGTGGCAATTCTCCACCAATGTGTAATCCGTAAAAATATTTTGGTTTACTGAATCCTTTCAAAAATCCTGTACCTCCGTTAACAGAAAACTGAGTTCTTGCAGTAGTTAAAACGAATAAACTTAGATAAAGTAATAAATAGAATCTCATTCTGTATGTTTTAAATAACAATTTTGATCGTGAGCACCGGGAAACAATCCAGCGCTCTTTAAAAATTCAGCAGCAATCTCTGTACCAACAAATTTAAAGTTCTTTTTTAACAATTTAGTCCAATCGTCCATAGTTTTTCTTTCGTTAATAATTAACCAATGATAGAAACTACCAAATTCTTGTTGAATCTGCAGGATTTTTTGAGCATTGAAAATGATACTCAGTATTTTTATTCTATGTCTCACGATTTTCGAATTCGCTAAAAGTCTTTGAATATCTATTTCTGAAAAATTCGCAACTATTTCAATATTAAAAGAAGAAAAAGCGTCTCTGAAAAATGTTCTTTTCTTTAAAATTATATCCCATGAAAGTCCTGCCTGAAATATTTCTAAACAAAACCTTTCGAAAAGAACTTGGTCACTGGTAACCTTTTTTCCGTATTCTGTGTCGTGGTATATTCGGTGAATATTTGAGACGTCAAGTGATTTGCAATAAGAACAATAGGACATTTTTTCTTCAAATCTATGTATATTTACGTCATTAAATGAAAAAAAATATTCTCTTTTCTTTTGTTACTGCCTCGCTAACGTTCTTGGCTTATCAATTATTTCGAATTGAGACCTTTCATCATTTTAAAATAAAGCAAGAGGAAAATTTCCCTTTCGAATCAGGTTTTTATAATTTTAAAAATCACACTTTTCTTACTAACAATCACATAGACAGTGTTTTTTTCTTTGAAAAATTGACAAATTCAGAAAAAGAAGAAATTTTGAGCCTAGTCTCGAACGATTTAAATACGGAAGAATTAACTGAAGAAGAAATTATTTCAACGAGAACCTCTACAAAAGGTATTGTTGTGGCAGACAATGTTTTATTTGTTTTGAGAAAAAATAATAAGCAATTTGAAATAGAAGATTCATATAATCTTGAAAAAGAAGAGGTGACCTATAAGGATGTTTTTTACAGTGATTATCAGAATTTAATATACCTTTTGGGTGTTGATAGGTCAAGAAAAAATACCGTGATAAATACTTTTCAGCCGAATATTAACGAAATAAAGACCGTTAAATCATGGAAGATCGCTAATTCTGATATGTCTCCTTCTTCTATTTGTGTAGGAACAAAAGATAATTATGTATATGTAATGAGTAACTCAGGATTTTTGAAAATACTTAATGAGAAATACGAAGATTTTAACACTACTTATACATCTTTAATTGGTAAACAAGTGAAAATAAGATTTGAGGAGAATGGTAATTTGCAAACGCTAGTAGATTCTAAATTATTTAGGACCTATTGGGTAAAACTCCACCAGAATAAACAACTAGGTGAGTAATCTATTTCTTGCCATTGGACCTTCATTAAATAGTAAGTCCAACATTGATAGATTAGAAACAAACTTACTTGAAAAGCCTATAACTTGTTGATATACGAAACCAATATCGATGTTCCTTTCAAGAAAATTTCTAGTTAGAAGATTTTCATTATTTAAAACGAATTCTGTTGTTTCTATCAATTCAATTTTGATGTCTAGACTTTTACATAGGAAATAGAGTAATTCTGAGTTTTTATCGATTAAAAATTGGTGATTTTTATTAATTATATAGTCGAGTTCTTGGAAATAGTCCTCAAAATAAGGTGAAGATGCGTATGCTGTTCTAATTGCTCTAGAATGAAGTGTTTGCCAATTCGTAGAATAATCAATTTCTACTTCATTTGTTTTAAGCTTTTTTCCTTTTCCATGAACAACAGGTATACTTAATTGCTGAATTCCATTAGAAGTTAAAATCTCACATCGGTTTCTAAAGGTTTGTTTTATATAACTTTCATTTACCTCCATATAGAAATGAGAACCTAAAAATTCTTGAAAATAGGAGATCGAAGGAAGGTAAGCAGTAGGAAGTGGGTGCAAATTATTCAATGAGTTTGAAAATCCTATCCCAACGCACTCCCTTGTATGGGCTTTTTGAAAACCAGACAAGAGATGCTCTACCCACGATATGGTCTTCCGGTACAAATCCCCAAAAACGCGAATCTGCGGAACCATAGCGATTATCTCCCATCATCCAATAATAGTCCATTTCAACTGTGTAAGTAGTAGTTTTTTTTCCGTCAATGTAATATCCATCTTTTCTTTCTTCCAACGAATGACCTTCATATGCCGTGATAATTCTTCGGTAGTACGGAATTGTTTTCGGAGTAAGTGTTACTACTTGACCTTCAAATGGTATTTGAATACGCTCAAAATGCGTGGTTGCATTGACAATATTTAAATCTTTCGGG
>CAZLVX010000007.1:5823-13688 GCA_964562965.1 uncultured Lishizhenia sp. | reverse complement strand
TCCGTTAATTTAGCTTTGTCGAATTTCTCATCAAGTACTTTTGTCATTCTATTTTTCAAACCAGGAAAATCTTCCAATAAACGTTGTTTTTCGTTTTCGGTGAGATTTAAAACATATTCTCTTACTGGGATACTTTCTTGATTTGATCCTAGTTCCATGTATTCTCTGTATTCAATATCCATTCGAGTATGGCCTTGTTCATCGTTTTCTAAACCATAGCTCGCTTGTAAATCTGCCGGAGAGGGTAACATAAAGTCATCGCCCATTTTTACACGATATTTGAACGTTTGAAATTCAAAAATTTCCGAAGGCTGATCATTAATATACAATACTGCATTTTTAATTTCCATGAAATCTCCAGGTAATGCCACGCAGCGTTTGATATAGTTTTCTCTTTTGTCGACTGGTCGATAAATCAATCCAAAATGCTCAATTAAGGTGTTTTCCATTCCATCCCATGCGACCTTGTCTTCTGCTAAACTTTTTCTTGCCTTTGCTGTCCAAGTTGGGTATTCTTTAATAAATCGAGAGGCATATTTTTGTAAAAGTAACTCGCGTGCTTCCATTGTATAATATTGAGCAACATAACCTGGTTTAGATTTTTCTAGTTGAGACTTTATGGCGTAAATTTCGTTTTCGAACTGATCTATAAAGAGACGTTTGGCCTCATTGATAACAATTCCGTGGTAATCATGTCCCATTAGTCCATTAGGCATTCTGGGATCAAAAACGGCTGTGTCTCCTGAGGGGTAATTAAACACTACCACATCGTTTCGTTCAATGTCACCAAATCCAGGCAATCGAAAATAACTTCCTTTTTCGAAGGTAGTATACGACGGAATATTGATGAATGGTACGTTATTGTGAACGAGTGGGTGAGATAATGGTGTTACCGGAACTTTAGGGCCGTATGCCAATTTATTTACAAACAAGAAGTCTCCTACTAATAATGTTTTTTCCATTGAACCTGTGGGAATTTGAAAAGGCTCAAAAACATAAGTTCTAATGATTCCTGCAGCAATTAAAGCAAATAATATGGAATCTCCCCATTCCTTAACCCTCGATTTTTCACCAGGTTTGTCGCGCGAAATAGCATCTAAAATTGTTGTAATGAGATGGCCAATAACAGGAATACATAAGAATAAAACGATATGATCTCCCCATTTTCGGTCTTCCACTTCTTTTGTGTTTGCCCAATTTGTTTCTTTTCCATAGGAAGTATTTTCTTTGCTAATTTTCCAATACAGGTAATATGGAAATAAAATACCTTGTAATGTATCAGTGAATGAATATTTCCCAAATCTTCTCAGCAAGGTAACATTCGCTACCATCATCATCACTAGGTGAACACCAGGAAATATTAGTAATAAACTCCAATAAGGCTTTCCAAGAGTAAATTTATAAAGTACAAAATAGTTATAGCCTGGAACGAGTGCTTCCCATTTTTCTCTACCAGCAAGAGGGAAAATTTTCCACCATTGCGAAAGATAAGGATTAACGAACAGAATAAATAAATAAAAATAAATAAATGGCATGGGTTATAAATTTAAGACATCGTTCATGGTAAATATACCTTTTTTATCTTTTAAAAACTCAGCTGCAATAACAGCACCGAGTGCAAAACCTTTTCTGTTTTTTGCTTCGTGTTTTAATTCTATAAAATCAATGTCAGATTCGTATTTGATAATGTGTGTCCCTGGAACTTCGGGCAATCTAGTGGCTTTTACAGGAATGGTTTCGTTGTTGCTTGTTTCATCGCTTAGAAGTTCCCAATTTTTGTATTGATCGAGTTCATTGACTAATCCATCAGCTAGGGTTACGGCAGTCCCACTCGGTGCGTCTAACTTTTGAACATGGTGAATTTCTTCGATGGAAACTACGTAATCTGACTGCTTGTTCATTAAGCGAGCTAGTAATTGATTTATTTTAAAAAAAATATTAACGCCAACACTAAAATTTGACGCGTACAACATGCTACCATCGTTTTTTTTGATGTATTCATTGAGTTCTGGAAGCTCATCAAGCCAAGCCGTTGTGCCAACTACAATAGGTGTTTTGGCATCAGCGCAACTTCTGATATGAGAAGATGCTAATTTAGGTTGGGTGAATTCGATGGCGACATCCGTTTCAGAATTTTTTAATTTTTCAATCGTTAAAGGATTGCTAGAATTGAATTTGGCACAAATTTGATGTCCTCTCTCCAATGCAACAATTTCAATTGCTTTGCCCATCTTACCATAACCAATTAACGCGATTTTCATGAGGCAAAGATAACGATTATTACCTGAATTTAATGTTAAGTCCTATACCCGCTTTGTCTTGAAGTATGAAGGGTTGAATGCGTAAACTTAAATCCTCGCTAACGTCAAATTTCAGAAAGTGAGCTTCAACACCGGCGTCAATAATTTGAATTCCGTATACAGCGAGAGATAATAGAACAAATAAATCTCGATTATTGAGGTATTGCTTTTGTAATGCGATCAATCCAAAATTGTCGTAATTGCTCCATTCAACTGCGGGTGGATTGCCATCTAATCTGTTATAATATTCCGTTTTGACATTGTTCTGAGCGCTGTGATTTTGGTAAATGAAATATCCGGCAGTGCCAAGACCACCATAGATTAACGGAACTTTCCAATAAGCTGGTTTTATTTTTTTTTGAGATAAGCTAGCATTTCTAATTTGTCCTGCTCCTGGAATTAGGGCTGAATATAACATGCTTTTCTTGTAGGGATGTTTTTCTTTTGAGGTAGAATCTGTTTGAGCAAATGAAGAGAATGAAATGCCAATTGCTAAAGAACAAACAATAACTAATCGATTCATTCGCTTTTTAGCAACGTAAGTAACTTAAGGTATTCTTTTTCATTTTTAAAATGAAGCACAAATTTTCCTTTTCCCTTCTCATTTTTGGCAAGTTCAACTTTTGAACGAAATCGATCGCTGAGGTAATGCGCAATCGCTTCAAATTCTGAATTTGTTGGAGTTTTACTTGTTTTTTTGAAAGAAGACGAGTTGTTTTTAACTTGTGAAACTAGTTCTACGCTTCTTACAGAAAGTTCTTCTTCGATAATTTTTGTAAGCATTTCGAGTTGCTCTTCTTCGGTAGACAAGGCAAGTAAGGCGCGGGCATGTCCCATGGTTATTTTTCTATCGCGAACTGCTGCTTGTATAGCGGCTGGCAACTTTAACAACCTCAAGTGGTTCGCTACATCTGATCGCGATTTTGAAATTTTTGTACTTAGCTGCTCTTGGGTTAAATCACAATCATCGATCAATCGTTGATAGGACAGTGCAACTTCTATGGCGTTCAAATTTTCACGTTGAATATTTTCAACAAGTGCCATTTCGAGCATGGCTTGGTCATTAGCAATTCGAATATAGCATGGAACCTCCGTTAAACCTGCTTGAGCACTCGCTTTGAATCTTCTCTCACCGGAAATTAATTGATAGCGATCTCTACCCATTTTTCGTACGGTCAACGGTTGAATAATTCCGTGTTCGGCAATGGAAGCGGTTAATTGCTCGAGTGCGTCCACCTCAAATGTTGTTCGTGGATTAAATGGGTTTGCTTCAATTTGTTCAATTGGAATCATAGCAATTCCGCCCACAGGACTTTCCGTGCTGGAGGTAATATCTGTTCCTGAATTTTGTAAAAGTGCACCCAAACCGCGGCCCAAAGCAGGATGCTTTTTTTGATTAGAGCTCATGGTCTATTTGGATGTTTTTTTCGTCGTTACCAATTTTTGTTAAGTTGTTCTTCTGTAATAGTTCTCTCGCAAAGTTCAAGTAATTGATAGATCCTTTCGATCCTGCATCGTACATAATGATGGTGTTGCCATGACTCGAAGCCTCACTCAAAGTAGTGTTCCTATGTATCACTGTATCAAAAACTAATTCTTGGAAATGCGTTTTTACCTCATCTACCACCTGGTTGGCTAAGCGAAGTCTAGTGTCATACATAGTAAGAAGCATTCCTTCTATTTCTAACTCGGGATTTAATCTACCTTGTACTATTTTTATCGTATTCAATAGTTTTGTTAACCCTTCAAGAGCAAAATACTCACATTGCACTGGAATCATTACCGCATCAGCAGCAACCAATGAGTTGACCGTAATTAGACCCAATGATGGCGAACAGTCAATCAAAATAAAATCATAAGCATCTTTAATTTTTTCTAGTGCCTGTTTAAGTAAATACTCCCGTTGTGGCAAATTAATCATCTCAAGTTCTGCGCCTACAAGATCGATGTGGGAAGGAAGAATATCTAAATTAGGACTTTGTGTGGTCAGAATGACATCTTTTGGATGAACACCATTTACCAAACAGTCGTAGATATTTCGAACACTTTTAGGATCAAAACCCGTTCCCGATGTGGAATTTGCTTGGGGATCTGCATCTACGATCAACGTTTTATATTCTAAAACACCCAAACAACCACCTAAATTGATACAAGTAGTTGTTTTTCCAACCCCTCCTTTTTGATTCGCAATTGCTATTATTTTTCCCATAATTCTAAATGTAAAGTTAAGGTAAAAACAAGAGTTAGTATATGGATTCGACCGATACTTTTCAACGTGATATCTACAGGTGGTGTTTATATCTTAGTAACTTTAGAAAGGAAATTCTAACACTTTTTAAATTGCAATTTGAATAAATTCAGTAAAAAAATGATTAATTTGTTAGTGTTATTGATGAAATATTTGTAATATTGCACCCCCAATTTAACGGGAAATTGAAAATTTGTAGAGATGAATATTATTAGAGAAATCCAAAACGAATTGTATACCACTAAAGAGTTTCCAAAATTTGGAGCTGGTGATACAGTTAACGTTTCATACAAAATTGTAGAAGGTAACAAAGAAAGAATTCAGCAATTTCAAGGAGTAGTTTTGCAACGAAGAGGTGCTGGAGCAACAGAAACCTTTACTATTCGCAAAATGTCTGGTAATATTGGAGTGGAAAGAATTTTACCTATAAACTCACCATTTATTGATGCTATTGAAATCGTGAAAAGAGGTGCTGTTCGTCGTGCGAGAATATTCTACTTCCGTGAGCGTACTGGTAAATCAGCAAGAATTAGAGAGAAGAAGAATTTTACTGTTGCAAAATAGTAAACAATTCAACTTATAGGAAAAAGAGGAAGTTATTCCTCTTTTTTTTTGTGCCTAATTATGGAATAAATTCGAATTCCGTACGACGGTTTTTTGCTCTGTTAACTTCATTTGAATTTGGGACACTTGGTTTACTTTCTCCGAATCCAATCGCTTTTAACCTTTCTGCCTCAATACCTTTGTTAACCAAATACTCTTTTACGGCATTCGCTCTGTTTTGAGATAACAAGAGGTTTGCCCCGTCTTCTCCAACATCATCTGTATGTCCGTTGATACTTATTTTAATTGTTGGGTTTTTTATTAAGTAAGAGGCGAAACTATTCAAAAGAGCTTTCGATTTAGAATTAAGCTCGAATGATTCTGTCGCGAAAAATATGTCAGCTAAACGATACGTTTTTCCAAGTTCCATTTTTTCTAGAATAAATTCACCTAGTTTTAATTTTGAATCACGCGCTAAGTCAAATGATTCTTTTTCAATTACTTTGGCTTGAAATGCATAATTTTCTTTGCTAATACTTACTGTAACATCTTGTTTTTGATTCACTTTAACAACTGCGGCAAATTTTCCATCTTCGCCATTGACTTTGAATTGTTGTGTTTCACCATTTTCATTGTAACTAACATCTATTACCGCATCTTTAATAGGTGTTCCGTCTTCATTTTTTAAATCACCTTTGATAATGACAACCTCTTGGGGACGTGCTTCTTCGTATAAATCAAAGGAATAAATGTTCCATTCACCTTCTTTCAAGCTAGAAAAATAGGCAACTCTACCACTAGTTGAAACGAAAATCCCCAGTTCATCATCAACAGAATTTATTGGATAACCAATGTTCTTTGGTTTTGTCCATCCGTTTCCTTCTTTTCGAATGTAGAATATATCCAATCCACCCGCTCCTTTGCGATTAGATGAAGTACTGGACACAAAATATAGCGTCTCACCATCTTGGTGAAAAAAAGGGCTTTTATCCTTTCCAGGTGTGTTAATTAAATCAAAGGGAACTGCCTTAGACCAAGTTCCATCAGATTGTCTCTCAGAAATATAGATATCATTATCACGTGAATTCTTTCTCACCGTTGTAAAAAACAATAGTTTTCCGTCAGAAGATAGTGTAGGTTGTGCCTCCCATCCATCAGGAGTATTGATGTTAGGTCCCATATTTTCAAGTTTGGACCATTCGAAATCATTACCACCTTTTCCTTTTCGTTGATACTTGGAGGTGTAAAGGTCACAATTTAAA
The DNA here is from genome assembly GCA_964562965.1 of uncultured Lishizhenia sp. Classification (GTDB taxonomy): domain Bacteria; phylum Bacteroidota; class Bacteroidia; order Flavobacteriales_D; family Crocinitomicaceae; genus UBA952. Next base: position 7,335 of record CAZLVX010000007.1, on the reverse strand, counting down.
TAATATTGGTTACTGACAATTTCTTTTTTACAAGCACAAACAATCATTTCCTTATTATCAACTGATAGGGTAGTGGTACCGTAATTAAAAAAACTACCGTCGTTGAATGGCGCTGGAAGAGGATTGCCATCATCAAATTCTAGAGAATTTTCATCTTTTATGGAAAGTGTTAGTTCTTCCCTAATATTTTCGCTAATGTCGCCCAAATTTTTTCGATCTACTTTTCGCGAGAAAAAAAGTAAATCATTATCCGGAGAAATCATGGGGAAATATTCGTCCAATTGCGTACTTACGTTTTTTACTTTCGTTGGATTAAAAGGCACGGGGTTGTTGAATAAATTCTTTTCAAATTCTAATTCATCTAACACTGCTAACGCGCTTCTTTTGCGAGAAACAAAATCTTCTTCCAATTTTTCGAAATCATCTTCTGGAAATTCGATGTATTTCTTTAGAAAGGGGATAGCGGATTCTTGCTCTCCCATTGAAAGTAAATTTTCTGCAATGTTATAGTAACAACTTGCGTGGTAATTGGCACATTTCTTAATCGTTGCTTGATAGAAGAGATTTGCTTTTTTTTGTTGGTTGTATGCTTCTTTTTGATTTCCTTGCCCAAAAAGGGTTTGAGCGGCGCGATTGGCAATATTAGCTAAGTAAAAATATGTTTTAGCCTGAGCGGGAAAATCAACAGCCACCTTTTCAAGTTTTTCTAAACGTTTATCTGGGTCTTTTTCGCTCAGAGCTTTACTGAATTTCTTTTCGAATTTAGCGTCATGATTTTCACATGGATTTCCTTGAGAATAAAACGCAAAATTGATGAATATAAGTAAAATTGAAATGTAGAATTTTGTCATTCGAAAATACACAAGTTCTTATAGCTTGATTTTCAGAAAAGGTTACACGGTTTTTAGTTAATTTTTCGCAAACTTTCACAAATATTGTCCACATCAGAATCGCTCACATTCAGGTGTGTTACGAATCGAATCATGTGAGGACCAAATGGCATGCACAAAATGTTCAGTTCTTTTAATTTTGATATGACATTATTTCTAGATTCATCATCCTTTACAATGGCAACTATTATATTAGTTTCGACAGGAACAACATCCACTATCCAAGGTAAAGTCAGCAATACCCCTTCAATTTCCTTTGCATGAGCATGGTCAACTCTTAATCTTTCGATGTTATTTTTTAATGCAAATAATCCACCTGCAGCAATAATACCCGCTTGACGCATGCCTCCACCAAAGACTTTTCGTATTCTCCTTGCTTGATGGATGTGTTGTTTGGTTCCAATAAGAAGAGAACCTATCGGTGCTCCTAATCCTTTTGATAAACATATGGATATTGTATCAAAATTTTCTGCGTACAACTTATAGTCTACTTTTGTCTCGACTAATGCATTGAAAAGTCTTGCGCCATCAAGGTGTAATGGTAAATTATGCGCCACGCATAGTGTTTTAATTTCTCTTATGTCATCTACTTTTCTATTGCTTGCTGCATTCAATTCTAGAA